>JBGPZN010000186.1:0-6706 GCA_041493815.1 Methylomirabilia bacterium | reverse complement strand
TTCACCCCTCCCGGGGCTCCCCAAAAACCCCGGGTTTATGGGGGGGGGCGGGTCGGGGGGGGGGGGGGGGGGGGGGCGGGGGGCCCGCCGACCCGTTCAGTGCGCGCCAGACGACGCCGAGCCGGTCGTACGGAATGCCGCAACGGCCGGCTTCGCGCAGAAGCCCGTGGTCGCCGGCCCCCTCGCCCCCCACTCCCCGCCCCCGCTGACCGTCGGGCCGTTTCACACGCACACGGATTCCCGCCACGGAACTTCAGTGACCGGTCATCGCGATCCTCGGAGATCCGTGTGCTTGAGCTGAGGAATGTCACGGCGGGGTACGGGCACTTCACCGCGCTGTGGGATGTCTCGCTGCGCGTGGACGCGGGCGAAGCGGTGGCGGTGGTGGGGCCCAATGGGGCGGGGAAGACGACGCTCATGCGGGTCATCTCGGGGTTGATTGCGCCGCGGGCGGGCGAGTTGAGCTTCGAGGGGCATGCGATCGGGGGGCGGCCGGCCTACGAGGTCGTCGCGCGGGGGATCGCGCACGTGCCGGAGGGGCGGCGGATCTTTCCGGCGCTGTCGGTGGCAGACAACCTCAAGATGGGCGCGTTCCTGCCGGCGGCGCGGCGGAAGTTCGCCGAGAGCCTCGCGCGCGTCCATGCGCTGTTCCCGGTACTGCAGGAGCGCGAGAAGCAGCGGGCCGGGAGCCTCTCGGGCGGCGAGCAGCAGATGCTGGCCGTCGGTCGCGCGCTGATGTCGGGGCCGAAGCTGATCCTGCTCGACGAGCCCTCGATGGGGCTGGCGCCGGTGATGGTGCTGCGGCTGTTCGACCTCATCCGGCGCGTGCGGCAGGAGGGGTACACGATCCTGGTGGTCGAGCAGAACGTCCGCCAGGTGCTGAAGCTGGTCGACCGCGCGTACCTGCTCGAGGTGGGGCGCATCACGATGGAGGGGCGCGCCGAGGCGCTGTCCAATCAGGACTTCGTGCGGAAGGCGTACGTGGGCCTGTGATCGATCCGGTCTTCCTGGCCGAGGCGGCAGTGAACGGGCTGCTGCTGGGCGGCGTGCTCGCGCTGCTGGCGCTCGGGCTCAACCTCATCTTCGGCGTGATCGACATCGTGTGGATCGCCTACGTCGATCTCGTGATGATCTGCATGTACGCCGTGTACTTCATCGTGCAGGTGTACGGCTGGCCGATCTGGGCGGGCGGCCTCGCCAGCGTGGCGCTGGGCGCGCTGCTCGGCGTCCTCGTCCACCTGCTCATCATCACGCCGATCCTCACCAGCGCTCCCGTCAACCAGCTCCTGGCCACCGGCGGGCTCCTGTTCTTCCTCCAGTCCTTCGCCACCTTCCTGTGGACGACCGACCACCGCTCGGTCCGGCTGACGCTGCCGCGCCTGGAGCTGTTCGACATGCCGATCTCGGTGGCCCGGCTGATCGCCTTCGCGCTCTCGATCCTGGCCATGCTCGGGCTCTACCTGTTCCTCAGCCGCACGTACATCGGCACCGCCATCCGGGCCGTGTCGCAGGACCGCGAGGCGATGGCGCTCATGGGCGCCAATCCCCAGCGCGTCTATCTCGTCACCTCCGCGGTCGGGGGCGCCATGGCCGGAGTGGCGGCCGCGCTGCTGATCATCCAGTACGCCGTGCACCCGTTCTTCGGGGCCGCCTTCGGGCCCATCACGTTCATGATCTGCGTGCTGGGCGGGCTGGGAAACATGGTCGGCGCGTTCGTGGCGTCGTTCATCATGAGCGAGGTCATCGCGGTGAGCGGGGTGATCTGGTCGACCGAGATGGGCTACGTCATCGCGTTCGTGGTCTTCATCGTGATGATCTTCGTCCGCCCCGGCGGCATCCTGGCCAAGCGCGGATGAGGGGCGCGCGGGCGCTCGGCCTCCTCGTGCTGATGGGGCTGGCGGTGGCGCCCTTCGTCCCCGGCGTCATGCGCGAGTACACCATCCACGTGCTCGTGCAGATCTTCATCTGGTCGTTCATCGGCGGCGCCTGGTCGCTCATGGGACGGTTCGGCTTGACCTCGCTGGGCCACGGGGCGTTTCTGGGACTGGGCGCCTACACGAGCACGCTGCTGTGGAACTTCTTCGGTCTCACGCCGTGGCTGGGCGCGGTGGCGGCCATGGCGCTGACCGCCGCGCTCGCGGTGATCGTGGCCTATCCGTGCTCGCGCTTCCAGGTGGTCGGCCACTACTTCGGCCTCGTGACGCTCGCCGTCGGCGAGGTCGTCCGGCTCCTCATCATCGCCGAGCGCGACTGGACGGGGGGCTCGCTCGGTCTCACCGTGAAGGCGGCCGGGCACGACAGCCTGGTGGCCGTGCAGTTCGCCGACAAGCGCGTCTTCTACTACCTGGCGCTGGGGCTGTGGCTGGCCGGGCTGTACGTGTGGGTGCGGGTGGACCGCTCGATGGCGCGCTCGGCCATGGAGGCAATCGGCGAGGACGAGACGGCGGCCGCCTCGGTCGGCATCCACGTCACCCGCTTCAAGGTCGGCATCACCGTGCTGTCGGCGGTGCTGACCGCCGCCGGCGGCATCGCCTACGCGCAGTACATCTCCTACGTGAACCCCGACACGCTGGCCGGCATCGGCGTGTCGCTGCGGATCGTGTTCGCGGTCGTCCTCGGTGGCATGTACTCGCTGCTCGGCCCCACCGTGGGGACCGCGCTGACCATCGCGCTGGCCGAGTACCTGCGGGTGCTGTTCGGGCTGAAGTTCATCGGCATGGCGGAGACGATCTACGGCCTCCTGCTGATCCTGTTCATCATCTTTCTCCCGGCCGGCATCTACGGCACCGTGCGCCAGCTCGTCCGGCGCCGCCGCCCCACGGCGGTGGCGGCCTGACGTATCCTGGGGCCCATGGCTGACTACGCGATCTATCCCGCCAAGGAGCCGTCGAAGGGCGCCCGCACGCTGGCCGAGCAGGTCGAGCGCGACGGCGGCCACGTGCTCGCGGTGTACCAGGAGCCGGTGGGCGAGCACTGGCAGCTCTTCTGCCTGCTGCCCCGCGCCAGGGTCGCGGCCAGCCCCTATCAGCGGGACGTCTCGCCGACACACGTGAAGCGGCTGACGGAGGCGGTGAAGAGGATCGATCGATTCGTGGATCCGATTCTGGTGGTCAGTCCCGAGCCGGGAGTGTACTGGACGCCGAACGGCAACCACCGGCGAACGGCGCTCGACAAGCTCAAGGCCGACTATGTACCCGCCATCCTGGTGGCCGAGCCGGAGGTCGCGTTCCAGGTGCTGCCGCTCAACACCGAGAAGGCCCACAACCTCAAGGAGAAGTCGCTGGAGGTGATCCGGATGTACCGGGGCCTGGGCGAGCAGCAGCCGTCCTCGAGCGAGGAGGACTGGGCGTTTCAGTTCGAGTCCGCCCACTTCATCACGCTGGGGCTGCTCTACGAGCAGAACAAGCGCTTCGCCGGCGGGGCGTTCGCGCCGATCCTGCGCCGCGTGGACAAGTTCCTCAAGGGCACGCTGCGCAAGGGGCTGGACGAGCGGGCCGAGCGCGCCGAGCTGGTGCGGGCCGCCGACGAGACGCTCGGCCAGGTGGTGGCCAAGGTCAAGAAGCGCGGCATCAACCATCCCTACGTGAAGAACTATCTGCTGGCGCGGACGACGCCCCTGACCCGCGCCCGCAAGACGTTGCCGTCGTTCGATCAGACGTTCAAGAAGTTGCGCGACAACCTCGAGGACTTCGACGTGACCAGGGTCCGCTACGACGAGATCCAGCGCTCGGCAATCATGATGGCGCCGGCGGCGGCCGACTAGCCGATGCCCCGCGTGGCGCTCGTGACCGGTGGCAGCGGCGCGCTCGGCCAGGCGATCACCCATCGCTTCCTGGCCGACGGTGCCGTCGTGTGCGTGCCGTGGATCGTGGAGCGCGAGCGCGAGCGGCTGGAGGCCTCGGTCGACGCCGCCGCTCGCGCGCGCCTGACGCTCGAGCGCTGCGACGTCGGCGACGACGCCGCCATGGCCGCGGTCGTGGAGCGAGTCCTCAGGCGCCACGGCCGGATCGACGTGCTCGTGACCGCCGTCGGCGGCTTCGCCATGGGCGGGCTCGTCGACACCGACCGCGCCACCTGGGACACCCAGCTCAGCCTCAACCTCACGACCACGTACGTGGCCGCGCGCGCCGTGCTGCCAGGCATGCTCTCCGCGGGCTCCGGCCGTATCGTCGCCGTCGCCTCGCGGGCCGTGGTGCCGCCGGCCGGCGGCTTCATCGCGTACACCGTGGCCAAGGCCGGCGTCATTGCCTTCGTGCAGGCGCTCTCCCAGGAGACGCGCGGCCGCGGCGTCACCGTGAACGCGGTGCTCCCGAGCACCATGGACACGCCGGGCAATCGCGCCGCCATGCCCGACGTCGATCCCCGGACGTGGACGCCGGTCGGCGCGGTCGCCGACGCGATCGCGTACCTGGGCGGCGAATCCGCCGCTCACGTGACCGGCACCCTCATGGCTGTGTAGGACTCGCCGCTCGTGTATCCGCACCAGGCGGAGCGGCTGACCGCGGCGCTCGAGCGCGGCGGGCTGGACGCGCTCGTGGCCGCCTCGCCCGAGAACGTCGCGTACGTCACCGGCTTCTGGAGCCTGTCGCGCGCCGTCTATCCAGCCACCGAGATCTACGCGGTGGTCACCCGCACCGGCACGGCGCTGGTGGTGCCGACGATCGACGCACTCGCCGCGGCCGAGGGCGGAGCCGACGCCGGCCACGTCTTTCCGTACGGCCGGTTCGTGCTCGATCACGGGACGCGCGCGAGTGAGATCGCCAAGCCGTCGTCCACGGCCGCAGATGCCCTCGCCACGGCCCTGGCCGCGCTGGGCGTTCGCGGCGGACGGCTCGGCCTGGACGACGAGCGGCTGCCGGCCGCCCGAGCGAAGGCGCTCGGCGAGTGCCTCGCCGGCTTCTCGCTGGCGCCGGCCTCCGACGCGTTCGCCGTCGCGCGACTGGTCAAGAGCCCGTACGAGATCGACTGCCTGCAGCAGGCGCTGCGCATCGCCGAGGAAGGCATCAACACCGTCCTGGGACTGCTCCGCCCCGGCGTCACCGAGCGCGAAGCGGCCACCGCGTTCGAGCACGAGGTGACGCTCAAGGGTGCCGCGGCCTGCTGCACGATCATCGCGTTCGGTCCCGGCTCGGCCGTGCCGGCGCCGTGGCCCGGCGATCGCGCGCTTCGCCTCGGCGATCTGGTGCGCTTCGATCTCGGCTGCGCCGTCAAGGGCTACCGCTCCGACGTCGCCCGCATGGCGGTGATGGGCGAGCCGTCGGCACGGCAGCAAGCGGTCTTCGACGCGCTCCACACCGGCGTGGAGGCGGCGCTCGACGCCGTGCGTCCCGGCATCGGCGGCGGCGAGGTGTTCGACACGACGGTCGCGGCCGTCCGCGCGGCGGGGCTGCCGGGCTTCGATCGCCACCATGTCGGTCACGGCATTGGCCTCGAGGCCGCCGAATCGCCGTGGCTCGCGCCCGGCGGCGGCGCGCTCGAGATGGGCATGGTGCTGCGCGTGGAGACGCCGTGCTACGTCGTCGGCGAGGCCGGCCTGAACGTCAAGGAGACGGTGCTGGTCACGCGCACGGGCGCGCACCTGCTGAACCGCTCGCATCGCGGCCTGATCGTTCTGGATTAGCCGCTTGGTTGAATGGGGGGCCCCGAGATGGCCCCCCAACCCCCGATTTCGCCCGTCCCTGAGCGACCTTCCGGCCAGCCGGCCGGTCCGTAAACACCGGCGCCGCCGGTCTCGTCCAATCGATCAGGCAGGCCTACTCCGATTCGACAGGAGACACGGCATGAAGCTGACTGCGATCGTAATCTCGAGTGGTCTTCTCGCGGCGCTGGCCGCGGGTCCGGCAATGGCCGACGACGTGGCGCGCGATCGTCGCGACATCCGCGAAGATCGGCGAGAAATCCGTGGCGACAACCGTGAGATCCGCCAGGACCGCCGCGAGCTCCGCGGCGATCGGCGCGAGCTGCGCCGCGACGACCGGGCCGGCCGCGTCGACGAAGTGAAGGAGGACCGTAAGGAAATCCGCGACGACCGCAAGGAGCTCCGCGAGGACCGCGCCGACCGCCGCGGCGATGTCCGTGACTTGCGCCACGATCGGCGCGACCTCCGGCGCGACCGCGCAGGTCGCTGAAAAGCGACCTGCTTGCGCGCAACACGTGAGGAATGGGAAGGTGGACTGTAGGGGTCGCGTTGACTCAGGAGATTTCGGATGAGACGCTTTGCCGGCGTGTCGCCGCTCAGGACGAGGCCGCCTTCGACGTGCTCGTCGCGCGCTATCAGGGCCGCGCGTACCGGCTGGCGTGGTCGCTCCTGCGCAACGCCGAGGACGCGCGTGACGTCTCGCAGGAAGCCTTCCTGCGCGTGTATCGGACGGCCGGGGGCTTTCGCGGCGACGCCCGGTTCTCGACCTGGTTCTATCGCATCCTCGTCAACCTGTGCCTCGATCACCAGCGTCGCGGCCGCTGGTGGCGGCGGCTGCTGCTCCGCGACGACGGCACCGGCGATCCCGAGCGCGGGGTGCTCGAGCGCCAGCCGGCGCCGGTCGCCGATCCCGGCGACAGGCTCGGCCGCCAGCAAGTGATGGCGCGGCTGTGGGCCGCGGTCGATCGCCTCTCGCCACAGCAGCGGGCGGCGATCCTGCTTCACGTGCAGGAGGAGCTGCCGACGAGCCAGATCGCCGAGGTGCTGAAGTGCTCGGAGGCAACGGTC
>JBGPZN010000373.1:0-3885 GCA_041493815.1 Methylomirabilia bacterium | reverse complement strand
CGCCGGGCTCGCGCAGCGCGCGCGCCTGGTCGCCCGGGGAGAGGCGGATCCAGAGGTCGCGGTCCTTCTCGCGGATGGGAAAACAGGCGAACAGCCGCTCGCCCACGAAGTAGCCCCAGCGGCCGAACATCGGCGTGATACGCACGCCGTCCCAGCCGCCCAGCTCGGTGTTGAGGCTTCGGGCCGGGCCGCGGCCCCCGCGCTCGAGCGCGCGTCGCACCATGCGGCCGCTGCCGACGCCGCGAACCCGCCGCCCGGGAGAACGCCGCTGGCTCGTCATGAACGCGCGCATTCTGCCATTGACAGCCGTCGGGGCGCCATGCGAAATGAGGCGCACCCATCGTGCCGCCGCCTCAGGAGATCGCATGACCGAGCACGCGCGGTTCCGCCATGCGCCCGTGGAGGGCGCCGGGACACTCTTCACGCCGACGTTCGTGGACTATCTCCTGGCGCTGCACGACCGCCTCACGCCGCAGATCGTCACGGTGCTGGCCCGCCGGGCCGAGGCCCTGCGCCGCGCGGTCACCGAGGGCGTGCGGCCCGGCCATCCTCCGGCGAGCGCGGCCACCACCGGCGACTGGAAGGTGCCGCCGGTGCCGGCCGATCTGTGGAAGCCCGGCATCGAGATCTCGGGGCCGTGCTCGATCACGTCCATGTTCATCAACGCGCTGAACCCCGGCCCCGAGGGCGAGCGCGCCGAGGGGGACCTGGACGACGACGAGGACTCGGGCGGACACCGGCTGGTCGACACGGTGCGGGCCGCCCACAACCGCGTGGCCGCGGTGCAGCGCGAGCTGTACGTCCGCGACGCCGAGCGCAACCGCGAGTACAAGATCGCCGAGGGCGAGCTGCCGTTCTTCATGCACCGCGAGCGCGGCCTGCACCTCGTCGAGCCCGACGTCACCGTCGACGGCCAGCCGGTGAACGCCGCCATCCTCGGCACCGCGCTGACGCTGTTCCACACCGGGCGCGCCCAGGCCGAGCGCGGCCAGGGCATCTACTTCTACCTGCCGAAGCTGGAGTTCGCGGCGGAGGCACGGCTCTACCGCGATCTGTTCGACGCCAGCCGCGAGCGGCTGCCGTGGCTGCCAGGGGCGACGATCCGCGCCATCGTGCTGGTCGAGTCGCTGCCGTGCGTCTACGAGATGGAGGAGATGCTCTACGAGCTCGGGCCCTATGCGGCCGGCCTCAACGCGGCCCGCTGGGACCTCAAGGCCTCGATGTTCGAGTACGTGATGGCCGATCCCAGGTCGGTCTGGCCCGACCGCTTCGGCGTGGACGTCAAGACGACGCCGTTCATCGCCGACATCTTCCGGCGCCTGGTCGCGGTGTGCCTCAAGCGCGGCGCCGTCCCCATCGGCGGCATGGCCACCGCCCTGCCCAATCCCGATCCCGAGGTCAACCGCGCGGCCGGCGAGGCCATCCGCAAGGACAAGGAGTGGGAGGCGGCGCAGGGCTTCATCCGCGCCTGGGTCGCCCACATCTTCCACATGAAGACGGCCGCCGACCCGTTCCGGACGCTGATCGGCTCCGGCTGGAAGCCGACCGCGCAGATGGCCGATCCCGACCACTATCCGGTCAAGATCCAGGTGCCGGCGGGGCCCATCACGCTCGAGGGGACGCGGCGCAACGCGCGGATGCTCATCGAGTACGTCGAGGGCTGGCTCAACGGGCGCGGGGCCAAGGGCATCGACAGCCTGGAGGGCAAGCCGGGCGTGCACCCGGCGCTGATGGAAGACCTCGCCACCGGCCGCATGTCGGTGGCCCAGATCGCCCAGCGCATCCGTCACGCCGCCCGCACCACCGAGGGGCCCGCGGCGACGCACGATGTCGCGCTGGTCAAGCGGCTGCTGCAGGAGGAGCTGGCCGACATCCTGACCAAGCGCCCGGCCGACCCCGCCCTGCAGGAGCGTTACCGCAAGGCGGTGAAGATCGCCCTGCGCTGGATCAAGAACTACGTCGACCTCGACTTCCGCAGCCTCGGCTCCTACACGCGCCGCGAGCTCGACGCCGTCGCCGCCGCCCCCGACGCCCTGTGAAGCGTCCACCGAAGGAGGTCACCCCGCCGTGAGCGCCTCGAGCCATCGTGATCTGATCGTCGACCAGTTCACCCGCCAGGCCACGCCGTTCTCGACCGCCCCGACGATCGCCAGCGAGGATGCGCTGCGCCTGCTCGTCGACGCCTGCGGCGCCGGGCCCGGCGACACCGTGCTGGACGTCGCCTGCGGGGGTGGGCTCGTGGTGTGCGCGTTCGCGCAGGTCGTCCGCCGCGCCGAGGGCATCGACATCACCCCGGCCATGCTGGACCGCGCCCGGGCCGTCGCCGCCGAGAAGGGTCTGACGAACACGACCTGGCGGCAGGGCGACGTGCTGCCGCTGCCCTACCCGGACGCGTCGTTCACGATTGTCACCTCGCGGTTCACGTTCCACCACTTCCAGGACCCACTGGGCGTGCTGCGCGAGATGCGGCGCGTGTGCGCGCCGGGGGGACGCATCGCCGTCGTCGACACCGACGCCTCGGCCGATCCGGCCAAGGCCGCGGCGTTCAACCGCATGGAGCGGCTGCGCGATCCCTCCCACGTGCGGGCGATGCCGGGGGCCGAGCTGACCGGCCTCTTCGCGGCCGCCGGCCTGCCGGCGCCGCGCCGGGCCTCCTACGAGCTGCGCGACGAGCTCGAGAACTTGTTGAAGCGTTCGTTCCCAAATCCCGGTGACGACGACAAGATCCGCGCGCTGTTCCGCACCTCGGCCAGCGACGATCGCCTCGGCATCCCGATCCGGCTAGATGGCCAGAAGATCCAGTACGCGTACCCCGTGGCGGTCCTCGTCGCCGACCGTCCGTGATCACCGCCGGTCACGCGGCGATCCTCGATGGCAGCATCCATGCGCGGCGCCGACCTCGCTAGCGCCGCCGTCCCTCCATCCGCGCGACGGCCCGGGCGGCGTCGGCCTGCGCGGGCTCGAGGACCAGCACCTCGCGGTACTCGCGATAGGCGTCCGTCGGCTGGCCGACCTTCTCGTAGGCACGACCGAGAGCCAGCCGCGCGTCGACGTCGCGCGGTTGCTGCTCCTTGAGCGCGCGCCACTCGTTGATCGCCTGGAAGTACTGCTCGCCCTGCCACAGACGCTCGGCCAGGCGGCGGCGGTAGCGCGCCGAGCGCGGGTCGAGCTCGACGGCGGCGCGAAACGCCTCCAGCGCCTCCTCGGCGGCGCCGGCACCCTCGCGCGTCAGTCCGAGCCCGAACCGCGACTCGGCGTCGCGGGGCTCGGCGGCGACCAGGCTGCGCCATTCGGGCAGCGCCTGGTCCCACAGCCGGCGCTCGGTGAGATAGCCGGCCAGCGCCCGGCGATACCGAGCCGGCCGGTCGAGGTCGCCGGCCAGCGCGCTCGCAATCCGGCCCAGCCGCACGTCGCCGCCAAGCGCAAACGGCTGCCATCCGACGGTGCTGGCGCCCCGATCCATCAGCCCGACGGCGGCGCGCAGATGCTCGAGCGCCTCCGGATCGTTGCGACGCGCCAGCGCGGCGCCGAGGGCACGCTCCAGCTCGGGATTGCCGGCGTCGGCCGCCGCCGCCGCCCGCAGCACCTGGACCGCCTCGGCATCCTGCCGCGACCGGCCGAGCGCCTCGGCCAGCGCCCACGCATACACGCTGCGCTCGCGCGGCGGCGCCACGGCCACCGCCGCGCGCAACGCGGCGAGGCTCTCGGCGCCAGCGCCGCGCGCTTCCAGCAGCCGCGCCAGATCGAGCCGGTCGACGGCGGTCGCCGGCACCAGCGCCAGCCACTCGGTCTCGGTCAGACCGACCGGGCGGTAGAGCTCGATCATCTCCGGCAGCAGCGTGGGCCGCCGCTGCACGGCCTCGCGCGCCGCTCGCAGGCCGAGCT
>JBGPZN010000612.1:0-2188 GCA_041493815.1 Methylomirabilia bacterium | reverse complement strand
GCCGGTGCCCGCGCGAGGATCTCCTCCAGCGTGAGCCGCACCCGCTCGCGCGCCCACGCGAGCGCCAGGCGCGCGGTCTTGTCGCCGCGGCTGCCGAGCCACGCCTGGGCCATCGCGCAGGGCAGGGGCGCGTCGGGCGCGTAGGCGGCGGCCAGCGCGCGCAGGGCGGCGGGGACGGCGCCGGCGGGCGGCAGCGCGGCGAGGGTGCCGGCCAGTTCGAGCAGGCGCGTCTCGGCCTCCAGGGGCTTCGCCGCGCGAGGCTCCGCGGCGCGGGGTTGGGCCGCGCGGGGCTTCGGCGCACGAGGCTTCGGCGCGCGGTGGGACGCGGGGCGGCGCGCGGGCCGTCGGGCCGGCCGGCGGGGCCGGGCGTTCTTCGAGCGCTGCGGCCTATTCGTAGCGGAGCGCTTCGATGGGGTCGAGCCGCGCGGCCTTGCGGGCGGGATAGAAGCCGAAGAAGACGCCGACGGCGGCGGAGAAGCCGAACGCCAGCGCGATGGCCCCGGGCGCCACGAGCGTGCGCCACTCGGCGAAGTAGCTGAGCGCCTCGGCGCCGCCCAGGCCCGCGGCGATGCCGATCACGCCGCCGATGAGCGACAGCGTGACCGCCTCGATGAGGAACTGGCCCAGGATGTCGCGCCCACGGGCGCCGACCGCCATCCTGAGCCCGATCTCGCGGGTGCGCTCGGTCACCGAGACCAGCATGATGTTCATGATCCCGATGCCGCCGACGAGCAGCGAGACCGAGGCGATCGCCGCCAGCAGATATGTCATCACCTTCGACGATTCCTCCTGGGTCTGGAGGATCTCCGACAGGTTGCGCACGTTGAAGTCGTCGTCCTGGTTGGGCTGCAGGCGGTGGCGCTGCCGCAGCAGCTCGCGGAGCTGGACCTCGGCCTCGCCCATGTCCTCGCCCGGGCGGATCTTGACGGAGATGGCGCCGACGGCGCGCGGGTTGGAGTTGCTCTTGCCCAGGACCTTCTTCTTGGCCGTGGAGATCGGGATGAGGACGATGTCGTCCTGGTCCTGGCCCCAGGAGTTCTGTCCCTTGCGGTCGAGCAGGCCGATCACCGTGAACGGGACCTTCTTGATCCGGATGATCTGGCCGAGGGCGTCGACGTCGCCGAAGAGGTTCAACGCCGTCGTCTGCCCGAGGAGCGCGACCTTGGTGGCGCCGTCGACGTCCTCGGGGCCGATGGGACGGCCGGTGATGATCGTCCAGTCGCGCGCCTCGAAGTAGTCGGCGGTGACGCCCTGCATACCCGTGTACCAGTTGAGGTTGCCGAAGACGACCTGGGCGTTGCCCCGGACCGACGGGGCCGAGACCTGCACGGCCGGGATCTCGCGCCCGATGGCGGCGGAATCGTCCTCGGTGATCGTGAGCTGCGAGCCCTGGCCGATCCGCACGCCGCCGGCGGTGACCGAGCCCGAGAGGACGATGATGAGGTTGGAGCCGAGGCTCTGGATCTGCTCGGCGACGCGCGCCGACGCGCCGGCGCCGACCGCGACCATCGCGATGACGGCGCCGACGCCGATGATGATGCCGAGCATCGTGAGCGCGCTGCGCAGCTTGTTCACGCGCAGGGAGCGCAGCGCGATCCGCACCGACTGCAGCGCGGCCGTCATGCCGGCACGTCTTCCTCGATCGGCAGCCCGGCCAGGGTGGCGGCAGCGTCCCGCGGCGCCGCACACGCCTCGTCGCTCAGCAGCCGGCCGTCGCGGAAAAGGAGGACGCGGCTGGCGTAGGCGGCGATATCGGGCTCGTGGGTCACCAGCACGATCGTGAGCCCCTCGCGGTTGAGGCGCTGGAGCAGGGCCAGGATCTCGACGCTGGTGCGGGTGTCGAGGTTGCCGGTCGGCTCGTCGGCCAGGATCACGGCCGGGTCGTTGACGAGCGAGCGCGCGATGGCCACGCGCTGCTGCTGGCCGCCGGAGAGCTGGCTCGGGTGATGATGCGCGCGATCGGCGAGGCCCACCGCGGCCAGCCGCTCGCGCGCCCGCCGCTTGCGGTCGCGCACCGGCAGGTCGGAGTAGAGCAGGGGCAGCTCGACGTTTTCCAGCGCGCTGGTGCGGGGGAGCAGGTTGAACTGCTGGAAGACGAAGCCGATCTTCGCGTTGCGCATCCGCGCCAGCTCGTCGCGGTCGAGGCCGGCGACGTCGCGGCCGTCGAGAAAGTAGCGGCCGGCGGTCG
>JBGPZN010000020.1:0-15492 GCA_041493815.1 Methylomirabilia bacterium | reverse complement strand
TTGTAGATCTGCATCCCGCTGGCGAGCAGCGCCGCCATGCCGAGGGCGAGCCCGCCGACGAGCGCGCGCGGGCGTTGGGTGAGCAGCATCCAGCAGGCGAACGCCATCACCGCCAGCGCCCCCACGACCATCCCCGCCGCCTTCCACCAGAAGTGGTCGACCAGCTCGCGCTCCATGGGGTCGACCCAGGGCACCGCGAGGACGGTGAGGGCGACCAGCGTGCCGATACCCGTCAGCACCGTCACCACCACGACCGCGCGCGAGCGCTCGGTCCCGTGCCGATCGCACCACCACGCCACCAGCAGCGCGGCGGCCGGATAGGTCGGCAGCAGGTAGCGCGCGCGGTGGTTCTGGGAGAGCAGCACGATGGCGAGCGGGAGGATCCAGGCCAGGAAGGCGAGGCGAAACGGGGCGTCGCGCCACTGGCGGCGGACGGCCAGCAGCGGCAGCACGAGCAGCGCGGTCCACGGCATCAGCCCCTTGGCGTCGTCCAGGAGCATGTTCAACATCTTGAGCGGCTGCGGCCCGCCCAGGTACCACGCCAGCCAGTCTTCCCACACCACGCTGCGCGCGTAGCTGCGGCCGCCGGCGAAGAGGTAGGGCAGCAGCCACACGGCGGTCACCACGACGAAGGCGACGGCGCCGAGCCGCGAGGTCAGGCGGCGCAAGCCCCGCACGCCCTCTTCGGTCAGGAGCCACACCACGGCCACCACCACCGGCAGGAGTCCCATCGGCCCCTTGGCGGCGATGCCGAGGGCGACGGCGGCGTAGAAGGCGGCCAGAGCCCGCGTGCCCGGCGGTCGGCTCATCGCCGCCCAGAACGCGCACAGCGCCGCCAGCCCGAAGGCCACGACGAGCATGTCGGGCAGCGGGACGTGGCTGTGGGAGAAGAACGCGTAGCTGGTGGCGGTAACGAGGCCGGCGCCGACGCCGGCGCGCGCCGAGAAGAGCTGCTGGCCGAGCAAGGTCGCGAAGAAGACGGCGGCCACCGCCGCGCCGGCGATCGGCAACTGCGCCGTCGCCTCCGTCACCCGCCCCTTCGGCAGCGACAGGATCTTGATCGCCCACGGGTAGAGCAGCGGCTTGTTGCGATAGCGTTGATCGCGCACGCGGGCGTCGAACCACGTCCCCCGCTCGAGCATGTCCTGGGCGAGCACGGCGAAGCGCGCCTCGTCCCCGGTGACGATGAACCGCTGGCCCAGCGACGGCAGCAGGAGCAGGGCGGCCAACGCGGCGACCAGCGCCGCGCGCCAGATCACGAGCGGACGCCGCCGGCGCGCGCCGCGATCAGCGCCGCCAGGCGCGCGGCCTGGGCGTTGGAGTCCAGGACCACCACACCGGCCCGGCGCAGCGCCGCCGCCTGGACGGAGCGCACCTGCCGATCGCGTTCGGTGCCGGTGACGCTGGCGACGATCGCCAGGCCGCGGCCGGCCGCGCCGGCCGAGCGCCGCGCGCCCTCGAGCGCGGGTGTGAGTTCGCCGGCCGGGTCGGGGTGGGCGCCGTAGCCGAGGACGACATCGAGCAGCAGCACAGCCGTGGAGGGATCGGCGGCCTCGCGCTCGATCCACTCGCGGCGGACGGCGCCATCGATCATCGGATGCGGCCGTCCGACCGTGAAGACGTCGTCGCCGAGGTCGACGACGTGGTGGCCCCCGCCCTCGCCGCGCACGCCCGGCGCCACGTCCGGCAGGCGCGCGGTCAGCAGCGCGACGGCCTCCCACGCCAGTGTGCCGCCCGAGTACACGCCGCGCACGAACCGCTGCCCCGTGGCCAACGCGCCGGCCTGCGCGGCGACGAGCCGCTCGATCTCCGCAGCCGGCAGCGAGAATTCCACCGCGCGCGGCACCTCGCCCCGCGCCAGCGCGACGGCCGCCATCGCCGCGTCTTCCAGCGTGATTGTTGTAGCGGGTGACGCGAGGCCGGCTCGGGACGTGGGTGGCCTGTTCGAGAAGGGCGTGGCTCCGGACGCCCGGTCAATCCGCGCCAAGTTCTCAGCACCGACGAAGTGCACCACGCTCGGTTTGCCCAGAGCGCTCAGGGCTTCGGCCACCCGTGCGGCGACGCTTCTGCCTGGAGTCTTGCCGATGACGACCACGACCTCGGTGGCGGCGTCGTCGGCGAGCGCCGCGAGCGCGGCCAGCGTCATGGTTCCACCGACGGCGTCGGAGAGATCCCGGCCGCCCACTCCGAGCGCGTGCGAGACGCCCTCGCCCTCGGCGGCCAGGCGGCAGCTCACCTCCTGCAGGCCGGTGCCGGAGGCCGCGACGAGACCGATCCGTCCGCGGGGGACCGCGTTGGCGAAGCCCAGCGGCACGCCGGCCACGATCGCCGTCCCACAGTCCGGGCCCATGACGAACAGATCGCGTTCGCGCGCCACGCGCTTGAGCTCGATCTCGGTCTCGAGCGGGACGTTGTCGCTGAAGAGCATCACGTGCAGGCCGGCGTCGAGCGCGCGGCGGGCCTCGGCGCCCGCGTAGGCGCCCGGCACCGAGATCAGCGCCAGCGTCGCATCGGGCAGGGCGCGCAGCGCCCCGGCCAGCGTGCGCGGGCGCGCCGCCCCCCGCGCCGGCGCCACCCGCAGCGCGGCGAGCGCGGCCTCGGCGACGGCGCGCGCGGCCTCGGCGGCGGCCGCGCTGTCGGCCACGACCGCGATCACCAGGTCGACGGGGCCGGCCGTCTCGCCGCCGGCGTCGAGCAGGCCGGCCTGGCCGAGCAGCGCCCGGTTCGGCGGCGTGCCCATCATCGCCGCGGCCCGGCGCACACCGGCCACCGCTTCCATGTCGTGGGTGAGCCGCATCAGCGTGACGGAGTCCTGATAGACGCTCCGGCGCACGAAGTTCCAGACGGGCACCGGCCCGATACTACACCAAGGTTACGGCCGGACCGCCGACCGGCCGCGCGCGGCCGGCGGCTACTTCGGGGGCGTGATGCCGTAGGCGCGGATCTTCCGGTAGAGGTGGCTGCGCTCGATGCCCAGGCGCTCGGCGGTCCGGGTCATGTTCCACTCCTGGGCGCGCAACTCGGCCAGGATGTAGGCGCGCTCGAAGCTGTCGCGCGCCTCCTTCAACGGCTTGCCGTCGCCCGGGGTCGCCACCACCCCCTCGGTCTTGGGCCGGAGCGGCGGTGGCAGGTCCTCGGCGCCGATGGCGTCGCCGGGCACCATGATGACGAGGCGCTCGACCATGTTGCGCAGCTCGCGCACGTTGCCGGGCCACTCGTAGGTCATGAAGTACGTCAGCGCGGCCGCCGCCACCGTCTTGAGCCGCTTGCCGTTCTCGACGCAGAACACGCGAATGAAGTGCTCGACCAGCGCCGGCACGTCCTCCTTGCGGGCGCGCAGCGGCGGCACCTCGATCGGGATCACGTTGAGGCGATAGAAGAGGTCCTCGCGGAACCCCCCCTGGGCGATGAGCGACACGACGTCGCGGTTGGAGGCGGCGATGACGCGGACGTCGACCTTCAGCGTCTCCCGGCCGCCCACCCGCTCGAAGGCCTGCTCCTCGAGCGCGCGCAGCACCTTGGCCTGCGTCTTGAGGCTCATGTCGCCGATCTCGTCGAGGAACAGCGTGCCGCCGTCGGCCACCTCGAACTTGCCGCGGCGGCGGGAGTGGGCGCCGGTGAAGGCGCCGCGCTCGTGCCCGAACAGCTCCGACTCGATCAGGTCCTCGGGGATCGCCGCGCAGTTGACCTCGACGAAGGGCCGGTCGGCCCGCGCCGACAGCTCGTGGATGGCCCGGGCCACGAGCTCCTTGCCGCTGCCGTTCTCGCCGTGGATGAGCACGCGCCCGCTGCTGGGGGCGGCGATGCCGATCTGCTCGAGCAGCCCGCGCATGGGCGCGCTGTCGCCGATGATCTCGGTGCGCGCGTTGAGCTGGGCCCGCAGCGCGGCGTTCTCACGCTCCAGCCGGCCGTGCTCGAGGGCACGGCTCACCGTGACGAGCGTCTTCTCGAGCGACAGCGGCTTCTCGATGAAGTCCCAGGCGCCCAGGCGTGTCGCCTTGATCGCGGTCTCGATGGTGCCGTGGCCGGAGATCATGACCACGGTGGCTTCCGGCCGCAGGCGCTTGAGTTCGGCGAGCGTCTCCAGACCGTCCATGCGCGGCATCGAGATGTCCATGAAGACGAGGTCGGGCAGCTCGTCGGCGATGGTCTTGAGCGCGTCGGGGCCGTTGCCCACCGCGCTCACGCGGTAGCCCTCGTCCTCGAGGACGTCGCGCAGCGCCTTCCGGATCGCCGGCTCGTCGTCGACGATCAGGATGTGCTCGCCGGCCACCGCTACGCCTCCACCGTCGCCGGCAGGCGGGCCACGGGCAGCTCGATGGTGAAGCGGCTGCCGCGCGGCTCGTTGTCCTCCACGCTCACGGTGCCGCCGTGCTCGGTGGCGATCTCGCTCACGATCGGCAGGCCCAGCCCCATGCCGGTCACCTTCGTGGAGAAGTGCGGCTGGAAGAGCTTGTCGCGGTCCTCGAGCGGGATGCCGGGGCCGGTGTCGCTCACCACGATCCGCACGCGGCCGGGGTCGGGCAGGTGCAGCGTCTCCACCACCACCTCGCCGCCGGTGGCGCCGATCGCCTCCACCGCGTTGTCGACGAGGTTCAGCACCGCGCGCTTGACGTGGTCGGGATCGACCTCGCACAGCGGCAGGTCGTCGGGGTGACGGGTGGTGAGGGCCAGGCCGGGATGCGAGTCGCGATAGAGGGCGGCCACCCCCTCCACCAACGGCCGCACGTCCGTCGGCCTGGGCACGAAGGCCGGCATGCGGGCGAAGCGCGAGAACTCGTCGACCAGCCGCCGCAGCCCGTCCACCTCCTGCACGATGGTGTCCGTGCACTCGGCCACCAGCCGGTGGTCCTCGTCGTCGCCCCAGCCCAGCCGGCGGCGCAGGCGCTGGGCCGAGAGCTGGATCGGCGTCAACGGATTCTTGATCTCGTGGGCGATGCGCTGGGCCACCTCGCGCCAGGCGGCCAGCCGCTGGGCCTTGAGCAGCTCGGTGAGGTCGTCGAAGACGACCACGGCGCCCGCGTACTCGCTGTTCTCGCCACGCAGCGCGGTGGCGTCGGCCAGCAGCGATTGCGTGACGCCGCCCCGGCGCAGGTGCAGCTCGACGGCGGCGCTGCCGCTGCGCGGCCGCCGCGCCCGCTGCACCAGGGTGACGACCTCCCGCACGTCCGGCGCCGCGAACACCTCCTCCAGCAGCCGTCCCACGCTGGCCGCCTCCGCGATGCCGAACATGCGGGCGGCGGCCCGGTTGATGGTCGTGACCCGGCCGAGCGGATCGAACGACACCACGCCGGTGGTGATCGCCTCCAGCACCGTCTCCATGTAGCGCCGGCGATCCTCGAGCTCGGTGTGCTTGTCCTGCAGGTCGATGTAGGCCTCCTCGAGCTGTCGCTTGGACTGCCCGAGGTCGTCGGTCATCCGGTTGAACGACTCGACCAGGACGCCGATCTCGTCGTCACCGCGCGTCTGGACCTTGTAGGCGAGGTTGCCGGCCGCGATCTCGCGCGTGCCCTCGGCGAGCTGCTCGATGGGGCCCGTGATGCCGCGGGCCAGGTGCAGCGCGAACCACGTGAACGAGAAGACGACGATCAGCGTCATCAGCAGGAAGAGCAGGATGTAGATGCCCTTGATGGGGTTCTTCAGCAGCTTGAGCTGCTTGTACTCGAGGAACGCCTGCGAGATGCCGCGTACCTTCTGCTCCAGGCGCTCGGTCACGTGGGCGCCGACGACCACCGCGCCCACCACCCGGCGCTGGCCGCCGCGCGCCGACCAGATCGGGGTGACGGCCTCGATGAGGTCGCCGCTGGTCAGCTCGCGCACCGTCGTCACCTCCTGGCCGCCGAGGCCGCGGCGGACCTGGCTCTCGTTGAGGTCGCGCGTGGGCAGGTCGCCCAGGATCGGGTCCTTCACGTGGACCACCTCGTGGCCGCCGGCGTTGACCACGGTGATGGTGCCGATCGACAGCAGGTCCTGCTGTTCGACCAGGAAGGAGGCCAGCGTCTCGCGGCGGTCGTCGTTGAGCAGGCCGTCGCGGTCGATGATGCGGGCGATGTGCTGGCCGTGGCGCAGCGCGGTGCGCTCGAGGTTCGTGTAGTAGGTCTGGGCGACGGCCAGCGCCTGGTCGAGCGGGCGCTCGACCTGCGGCTTGAACCAGCCCTCGATCGACTTGTTGATGAAGTTGGAGGCGATGAGGAAGATCAGCCCGGCCGGCGCCACCGAGAGCAGGAGGAAGGCCAGGACCAGCTTGGCGCGGAAGCGGGCGCCGATGACGTTCTGGCGGCGCTCGAGCCACAGCTTCACGAGGTTGCGGAAGAGCAGCAGGATCAGCAGCAGCAGCACGATCAGGTTCAGGTTGAACAGCGCGAAGATGACGATGTTGGAGGCGACCGGCAGCTCGGGCGCGAAGATCCCGAGGTCGAACGCGGTGGCGCCCCCGATGAGCAGCAGAAAGGCGGCGATGATGACCAGGTTGCGCTTGTGGCGGTTCTGATCGCTCAGCAGCGGCACGCTATTGCACCCGCTGGATCGTGCGGTAGTCGGACTGGCGCATGGTCTGCTCGGCGGTGCCGGCCATGCGCGTCACGAACGAGTTCTCACCGTTCAGCGCTGCCTCGGCGTGCACCCGCACGTAAATGATCTCGGCCGGGTCCATCTCGCCGGCCGGAGAGAGCTTGAGCCCGCGCACCTCGGACAGCACCCGCTGGGCGTCGCGCAGGTCGCGGGTGACGTGGGGCCCGCGCGTCTCGCCCTTGAGCGTGATCACCTTGTACTCCTTGGTGACGACGTTGTAGGCGAGCTGGCGCTCGACCACCTTGGTCAGCAGCCGGCTGTCGCGCCAGTAGCGGTTGTACTGCCAGAGCTCGACCGTGTAGCGGACGTGGGAGGGGATGCCGCTCTGGATGCCCTCGTGGAACGCCGGCGCGATCGCCCCCAGCACGGCCACGTTCACCGTCAGCTCGTGGTCGTTGAGGAAGACGTCGAGGTCGCTGATGCGGAGATCGGCGCCCGCGGGAGTCGCGATCACCATGATCAGCGCCGCCAGCGCCGCCGCCCAGAGCGAACGCACGCGAGTGACCGCATCCATACGGGAACAGCGCATTATACCGCCCCGCCGAGCAGCCGCCCGCACGACGGGGAAGTAGGAGCGGGAAGAGCGAGGTCCGGGCTAGAACCTAGCGGGATATCGAGGAGCACCACGGCTTGGCCGGGGTGCTCCGAGCATCGGGGGGATTGGGGACCATATCGAGGCCCCCATGTCGATCAAGCGAGCGCCACGGCTTCGCCGGGGGGCTCCGAGCGTCGGGGGGGTTGGGGGCCATGTCGGGGCCCCCATGTCGATTAAGCGCCCCCCATGTCGATCAAGCCCCCCATGTCAAACACGCGCGGGGGTGAGGCCGTCGGCGCGCTCGACGGCGTCGAGGGCCGGCGCCACGCGCAGGGCGGCCCCGGCCGGCCGGCGCTCGAGGCCGAGCGCGCGCTGGACCGCCACGACCAGCTCGAAGTTGAGGGCGTGGCCGGCGTTCCGCGCGATGACGTGCCCGTGGATCGGCCGCCCCAGCAGGGCCAGGTCGCCAATGAGGTCGAGCACCTTGTGGCGGACGAACTCGTCGCGGTAGCGCAGGCCGTTGAGCGTGCCGCGCTTGCCGACCACGATCGCGTTGTCGAGCGAGCCGCCCAGCGCCAGCCCGTGCTTGCGCATGACGCCGAGGTCCTTGAGGAAGCCGTAGGTGCGGGCCGGCGCGAACTCGTTCACGAACGACTCCTCGGTCGGCACGACGGACAGCGACTGCACACCGATGGCGGGATGATCGTTGTCCAGCGTGTAGCTGATGCGGAACTCGCTCGACGGCACGATCTGGATCCACCGGTTGCCGCCACCGACGCGGACCGGCTGGGGAATCGTGATGGGCCGGCGCCGTGCGCTCTGGCTCGTGCGGCCGGCCGCGTTCAGCAGGGCCACGAAGGGCTTGGCGCTGCCGTCCACCGCCGGCACCTCGGTGCCCTCGACCTCGACCTCGAGATTGTCGATCCCGAGCCCGGCCGTCGCCGCCATGAGGTGCTCGACGGTCTGGATGCGGCACCCGTTGCGGCCGATGCTCGTGGCGTAGTGCGAGTCGACGACGCTCTCCGCCGCAGCCGGAATCGGCTGGCCGTCGCGTCCGATGCGGAAGACGATGCCGGAGTCGGGTGGCGCGGGCGACAGCGTCATCTTGACCTGCTTGCCGGAGTGGAGGCCGATACCTTCGAGCGCGACCGACCGCCGGATCGTCTGCTGGCGCATCTCCGGGCCGAATAAGAGCAACGTGAGTGCCACGGGTGTCGGGATCGTTAACACCTTGAAATCATGCCCTGTCCTGGCTCTTGCCAGCCTGCCCACCGATCGGGCGTCGCTGGGATGACACGCGCCAGGGCCCCCTTCGTCTCGTTAATGAGACAGTCCTGAGCCCGGCCCCGGGGCTACACATCCACGATGATTCGGGCCTCGTGGGTCCCGTCCCGCACCCCGACCGACACCTGGTGATAGGTCGCGCCCTTCACCACGGTTCCCAACCGATGGCGTTCGAGATCGAGCGGCTCGCCGTGGAGCACGCCGTGGGCGAGCGTGTCGGTGCAGACGGTCATCTCGACGGACCGGGCGACGAAGCCCTCGATCTCGTGCACGTAGAGGCATTCGTCGATCCACGCCACCAGCAGCGCCTCCGGCGCGTCGGCCTGGGCGCGGACCTCCCGGCGCTCCAGCGCCTGGACCTCGTCCGGCGACACCAGCAGCGCGAACACGCCCAGCGTGGCCTGCGCGAAGGCGTCACCGCGCGTGGCGCCCCACCCTCGTACGCCGACGTCTGCCTCGACGTCGAAATGCTCCCACCCCGCCCCGCTCATCCGTCCACGTGGGGGGCCCCGATATGGCCCCCCACGCCCCCCAGCGCTCGTCGCGCCCCGGCCAAGCCGTGGCGCTCCTCGGTCAGGCGCGTGCTCATCCCAGATCGCCGAAGCGCGACTGCAAGATCGCCGCGATGGCGGGGCCGGCCGTCTCGGTGCGCAGGATTCGCGGGCCCAGCGAGGTGACGGTGAGGCCATGTGCGCGCGCGGCGTCGACCTCGGATTGCGCCAACCCGCCCTCGGGCCCGATCACGACCGAGGCCGAGCGCGGCGAGGTCGCGGCCGCCAGCAGGTGGGCCAGCGGCGTGCCGTCACCTTCCCACAGGCACAGCGCGAGATCGGCGGGCTCGCCCGCCGCCAGCCACTCGGCCAGCGGGCGCGGCGCCTCCACCTCGGGGATCACCGCCCGCCCGCACTGCTTGGCGGCCTCGCGCGCGACCCGCTGCCAGCGCCGTGCCCGCTCGCGCCAGCGCCCGGGTTCCAGGCGCACGATCGTCCGCTCGCAGAGCGCCGGCCGCACGCGCGCCACCCCGAGCTCGGTGGCGGCGCGCACGATCATCTCCATCTTGTCGCCCTTGGGCACGCCCTGGATCAGCGTGATGGCCAGCGGAGAGGCGGGGACGCCGGCCGCCTCGGCGAGCACGGTGCCGGTGGCCGCCTCGCCCACGCTCTCAAGGCGCACGGTGAAGTCGCGGCCGGCGCCGTCGGTGGCGAGCACGGTGTCGCCGGGGCGCAGCCGCAGCACGCGGCTGAGATGGCGCGACTCGCCGGCGTCGAACGTGACGCGCCCCCCGACGAGACGCTCAGGCTGAAGCGTGAAGCGCCGCATGCCGCAGGGCCAGGCTCGTCCACCCCTCGAGACTGCGCGCCGCCTCGCGACGAAAGCCGTGGGCGGCGAGGGCGGCGGTCACGTCGTCGGCTTCGGCGTCGAGCAGCCCGCCCAGCACGAGCGCGCCGCCGGCGCCGACGAGGTCGCGATAGCGCGATGCGAGCGCGTGGTGGGCGGCGGCGAGCAGGTTCGCGAGGACGAGCGGGGCCGGCTCGGCGGCCAGCGTGGCGGCGTCGGCGACGACCGCGCGCACGCGGCCGGCGACGCCGTTGCGGGCCGCGTTGCCGTCGGCGGCCGCCACCGCGTCGGGGTCCGTATCGCAGGCCAGCACGTCGGTGACGCCGAGCCGGGCGGCGGCAATGGCGAGGATTCCCGACCCGGTCCCCAGGTCGATCGCGCGCGCCGGGCGGTCGGCGGCGACGAGCGATTCGAGCAGCTCGAGACAGCCGGCGGTGGTGCCGTGGTGGCCGGTGCCAAACGCGCGTCCCGGCTCGATGGCGAGCACCACACGGTCGGAGGCGACCGGCATCTCCCAGGGCGGCGCCACCAGCAGCGTCCGCCCCACGGCGACGGGACGAAAGTGCTCGCGCCAGGCCGCGGCCCAGTCGGCGTCGGCCACGGGTGCGAGCGCCGCGCGAGGACCGGCGGCCAGGCCGAGCGCGCGGAGTCCGTCGAGATAGGTGTCGACGCGAGTGGCGAGCACGGCGCCCGCCGCGGCGGCGGGGAAGAACGCGCGCAGGCGGGCGGGCGCGCCGGCGGCCGTCTCCTCGACGACCCCGACGGCGCCGAGCTCCCACAGGAAGTTCGTGAGGGCCTCGGTCGCCTCCTCGCCCGTGTCCACCGTCAGCTCGACGTAGGCGGAGCGACCGGCGCCCGTGGTCACCCGAGGAGCTTCTTCATGCGCTCGAGGAACGAGGTGGCCAGCGGGCCGCGCTCCCTGGAGGCCGCCTCGAAGGCCTCGAGCGCCTCGCGCTGGCCGGCGTTGAGCTTGGGCGGCACCTCGAGCAGGAGGCGATAGCACGCGTCGCCGTGGCCGCGCTCGCGCAGGCGGGGCATGCCCCGGCCACGCAGTTTCAAGATCTGCCCGGGCTGGCTGCCACCGGGCACCTTGAGCTTCGCGGTACCGCCCAGCACCGGCACCTCGAGATCGGCGCCGAGGGCCAGCTGCGGGAACGACACCGGCAGGTCGCAGTAGAGGTCGCCGCCGTTGCGGGCGAACATCGCGTGCTCCCGGATGCGCACCAGCACGTAGAGATCGCCCGGGGGGCCGCCGTTGACACCGCCCGAGCCCTCGCCGTTCAGTCGGAGCTGCATGGTGTCTTCGATGCCGGCCGGGATCTTGACGGACAGCATGTGCTCGGCGCGCTGGCGCGCCTCGCCCCGGCAGCGCTTGCACGGGCTCTTGTTGATCTGCCCTTCGCCCTGGCACTTGGGGCAGGGCCGGGCCACGGTGAGAAAGCCGTGGCTCATGCGGACCTCACCGCGCCCGCCGCAGCCATCGCACGCCACCTTGCGCGTGCCCGGCTCCGACCCGGTGCCGTTGCACGTCTCGCACGTCTCCAGGCGCGGGATCTGGATCTTCGTCTCGAGCCCGGCCGCCGCCTCCTCGAGCGTGATCTTCAGCTCGTACTGCAGATCCTCGCCGCGCGCGGCGCGCGTGCGCCGGCCGCGGCCGCCGAGAAAGTTCTCGAAGATGTCCTCGAACAGCGAGCCGAAGCCGGAGTCGAAGCCGCCCGCGTTGCCGGAGCCGGGCGCCGTGCCGAAGCGATCGTAGTGGGCGCGCTTGTCGGGGTCGGACAGGACCGCGTAGGCCTGGCTGGCTTCCCGGAAGCGGTCCTCGGCCTGCTTGTCACCGGGATTGCGATCGGGGTGGTACTGCATGGCCAGCGCGCGGAAGGCCTTCTTGAGCTCCGCCTCGGTGGCCTGGGAGGCGACGCCCAAGACCTCGTAGTAGTCGCGCGCCACCTAGGCCGCGTCCTCGTCGGGCGCGGCGGCGACCGCGACCAGCGCCGGGCGGAGCACGCGGCCGTGCAGCAGGTAGCCGGGCGCCGTCTCGTGCACCACGGTGTCGGGCGCGGCCTCGCCGCTGACCACCCGGGCGATCGCCTCGTGGCGGGCGGGGTCGAAGGGCTGGCCGACCGCCGAGTAGCGGGACAGACCCGAGCGCTCGAGCACGCGCAGCATCTCGCGCTGGATCAGCTCGACGCCCTCGACGACGGTGCCGCCGACGCCGGCGGTGCGGGCGGCCGTCAGCGCCCGGTCGAGGTTGTCGAGCACGGGGACGAGGTCGCGCAGGAGCGACTCGGTGGCGTACTTGACGTAGTCCTCGCGGTCGCGCTGGGCGCGGCGGCGGACGTTGTCCGTATCGGCCAGCGCCCGCAGCAGGCGGTCTTGCTTGTCCTGCACCTCCCGCCGGAGGCTCTCGATCTCGACCTGCGGCGAGGGGGCGGGGTCGGAGCCGGTGGCGGCACCGGGGGGCTGAGGGTCGTCCATCAGTCGAATTATAGCAGCCGCCCCGGGCGGGCCCGGGAGGCTCAGGAGGGCAGGTAGAGGTCCTGGCGCACGCGCGCGAGCGCCTCGGTCACCTGGCGGGCGGTCTCGTCCACCGCGGCGATGACGTCGGGGTAGGGCAGCCGCCGGGGGCCGACGACGCCGAGGATGCCGAGCACCTGGTCGCGGTACATGTAGGTCGAGGTGATGAGCGTGCACTCGCGCATCTCGCTGAGCGGGTTCTCGTCGCCGATCGTCACCCGCACGCCCTCGTCGGCGGCCAGCGTGGTCATCATCTCGGCCAGCCGCTCCTTCTGCTCGAAGGTGCGCAGGAGCTGGCGGGTGGTCTCGATGTCGAAGAACTCGGGATGGTCCAGCATGTTGATGGCGCCGCTCACGTAGAGCGTGCGCCCGCGCAGCATGCCGACGATCTGCTCGGTCACCGCCCGCGCCCGCGTGTGCAGCGTGTCGAGCGGGTCGTCGGGCGCCTGCTCCATCTCCACGATCTGCTGCACGGTGCGATCGCGGAAGCGCCGCGTCAGCTCACGGCCGAGCGCGCGCACCTCCTCGGCGCCCAGCGGCGGCTCCAGCGTGATCTCGCGCACGGTCAGCCAGCCGGCGTCGGTCACCATGACGGCCAGCGCGCGGTCGTTCTCCAGTGGGCGCAGCTCGACGCGCGCGATCGTCGTGTGCTTCAGCGGTGGGGCCAGCAACAGGCCGGTCAGCTTGGTGACCGAGGACAGGTGCGAGGAGGCCTGCTCCATGAAGCCGTCGATCCCCACCCGGCGCGCCGCCAGCGGGTGCGAGCCCGTCGGCTGGCCGGCCTGGGGTGGCGGGAACGAGTCGACGTAGAAGCGGTACGCCTTGTCGGTCGGCACCCGGCCGGCGCTCGTGTGGGGCTGGGACAGGTAGCCCATCTCCTCGAGGTCGGCCATCGCGTTGCGGATCGTGGCCGGCGAAAGGTGAGGAAAGTGCCGCTTGCTCAGGACGCGGGAGCCCACCGGCTCGGCGGCATCGATGTACTCGCGGATGACGGCGATCAGGACGTTCCGGTGACGCTCGTCCATCTGACTCGTTGTAACGGCCGGGCCCGGCCAAGTCAAGGCAGCCGCGGCTACAATGCCGTGGTGCCGTCCTCGACGCTCGATCCCCAGCTGGCCTCGCTGCTGGGCCGCGTGTGGCCCCGGCTGCCCGCCGGCGTGGCCCGCGCCGCGGCGGTGGGCTTCGTCATGCTCCCGCCGCAGTCCCGGACGTGAGCCATGCCTGACTGGTTCGCCGACGAGTCGTTCTGGGCGGAGATCTACCCGTTCGAGTTCCCGCTTCCGGTCGTCGATGCCGGCGTGGCCCAGGTCGACAGGGCGATCGCCCTCAGTGGTGTCCGCGGCGGCGATGCGCTCGACCTCGGCTGCGGCCCCGGCCGCCACGCGATCCCGCTCGCCCGGCGCGGCTTCCGGGTGACCGCCGTCGATCTCTCGCCGTTCCACCTGGCCAAGGCGCGCGAGCGCGCGGCGGTGGCCCAGGTCGCCGTCGAGTTCGTGCCCTCCGACATGCGCGCGTTCGTGCGGGCGGACGCCTTCGACCTGGCGGTGAGCCTCTTCACGTCCTTCGGCTACTTCGAGGATCCCGCGGATGATCTTCGCGTGCTGCGCCACGTGCACGAGAGTCTGAGACCGGGCGGCGTGCTGGTGATGGACGTGGCGAGCAAGGAGCGCCTGGCCCGGGTGCTGCACCCCACGCTGTCGCAGCGGGCGGTCGACGGCGCGCTGCTGGTCCAGCGTCACCAGATCGTCGACGACTGGACCCGCGTGCGGAATGAATGGACCGTCGTCCGGGACGGCCGCGCCCGCACCTTCGAGTTCCTCCTGCGCATCTATTCGGGACAGGAGCTGAAGGCGCTGCTCGGCGCCGCCGGCTTCGCCACCGTCACGCTGTACGGCGGCCTCGACGGCCGGCCCTACGACCTGGAGGCCGAGCGCCTCGTCGTCGTGGCCCGGCGCTAGCGATCAGACGTACGAGAGTCCCATCGTCTCCGCGACGAGGGCGGGCTTGGGCTGGCCCTCGATCTCGACGGACATCTCCGAGGTGATGCGGACGCCGCCCTGGATCTCCTCGACGTTGGCGATACGCTGGCGCAGGCGCACGCGGGCGCCGGCCTGCACCGGCGTGATGAAGCGGACCTTGTTGGATCCGTAGTTCACCCCGCGGCTGCGCTTCTTCACCCGCATCAGCGTCGCCGCCAGCCGCGGCACCAGCGACAGCGTCAGGTAGCCGTGGGCGATCGTCTTGCCGTCCGGCATCTCCTTGCGGGCGCGCTCGACGTCGACGTGGATCCACTGGTGATCGCCGGTGGCCTCCGCGAACTTGTCGATCATCGCCTGGTCGACCGTCATCCAGTCCGACGGGCCCAGCTCGCGTCCGACGTGCTGCAGCAGATCCTTGGGGGTCTCGATCTCGAACATGTTGCCTCCTTGCGAGTTCGTTACCAGTCCGCCACCGGCGTCAGGAAGTTCTCGCCGATCTTCAGCCGGGCCACGCGGCCATCGGCGGTCAGGGCGAACACGACGGGCTCGCCGTGGCTGCCGAAGCCGTTCTTCGTCTCGCCGCGGAACGTGTGCTCCGACACCGGATGCAGCCACGTCACGGCGAGCATGGGATCGGGCAGCGAGGGATCGATCATCGCCAGCCGCCCCTCGACGACGAGCACCTGCACGTCGGCCCACGGGCTGCGATAGCGACCGGCGTACAGCTCCCAGCCGGCCGGCGGGCTCGCGGGCGCCGGCGGGGTCACGGCCTTCACGATGGCCGGCGCCACCCACTGGAATGCCTTGTCGGCGAACTGCAGCGGATTGCCGTCGTCCGCGTTGGTCAGCACGACCACGCCGATGCGATCGGCCGGGCAGAGGTGGACGATCGTGCGATAGCCGCGCAGCGATCCCCCGTGGCCGACGTAGGTCTTGCCCCGGGTGCGCATGACGCGAAAGCCGAGCCCCCAGCCGGCCTCCCAGTCGGGCTCGAGCCAGTGCACGCGCTGCATCTCGCGCAACGTGCTGCCGCGCAGGATCTGGGCACCACCCGCCGGCCCGTCGCGGAACTGCAGCATCGCGAACCGCGCCAGGTCGCTCACGCAGGTCGTCATGTTGGCCGCCGGCGTGATGCCGTCGC
The DNA here is from genome assembly GCA_041493815.1 of Methylomirabilia bacterium. Classification (GTDB taxonomy): domain Bacteria; phylum Methylomirabilota; class Methylomirabilia; order Rokubacteriales; family CSP1-6; genus AR5. The sequence goes on along the minus strand of JBGPZN010000020.1, from coordinate 131 downwards.
AATCGGTGAACGGCGCGACGCTGCGGGCGCCGGCGGGCAGCCGGCGGGTGTAACCGGTGGCGAGGTCGGGATGGTCCGCGGGCGGCGTCGTCACCCAGCTGCGGCGCATGCCGAGCGGCTCCAGGATGTGC
>JBGPZN010000036.1:0-13651 GCA_041493815.1 Methylomirabilia bacterium | reverse complement strand
TTTCGGGGTCATGCGGAACTCCTTCTCCTCCGTGAGGTGTGAATGATGCGGCCGGCGATCCCTCCCGGGGCCGCCGGCCCGCCTACCTTAGTGAACCGGTCCCTCGAACGCAAGCACCCGCTCAGTGCGCGGCCCTCGCCTTCGCTTCGGCCGACCGCATCGCTTCGCTGACGCCGCCGGTGCCTGCCGAGTACTCGCTGTACGAGCCACCGCCGAACGCGTACGCCTGCTCCGAGTGCTGCGACAGGTCGAGCCCCACCACCTCGTCCTCGTCGGTCACCCGCAGCCCGACGACCGCGTCCACGATCTTCAAGATGACGAACGTCCCCACGACGGCCAAGGCGTAGGTCGCCAGCACGGCGATGACCTGCGTCCACAGCTGGCCGGGGTTGCCGAAGAAGAGGCCGTCACCGCCGGCGTCGTTCACCACCCTGGACGCGAACAGCCCGGTGGCGAGGGCGCCCCAGGTGCCGCCCACGCCGTGCACGCCGACCACGTCGAGCGAGTCGTCGTAGCCCAGCTTCGATTTCAAGTTACAGGCCAGGTAGCAGACGGAGCCCGCCACGGCGCCGATGATCAGCGACGACATCGGTCCCACGTAGCCGGAGGCGGGCGTGATGGCGACCAGCCCGGCGACGGCGCCGGACGCCGCGCCCAGCACGGTGGGCTTGCCGCGGGCCATCCACTCCGTGAACATCCAGCCGAGCGCCGCCGCCGCCGCGGCGGTGTTGGTGGCCAGGAACGCGCTGGCGGCCAGGCCGTTGGCCTCGAGCGCGCTGCCGGCGTTGAACCCGAACCAGCCGAACCACAGCAAGGCCGCACCCATCACCGTCATGGGCAGGTTGTGCGGCTGCATGGGCTGGTGCCCATACCCCTTCCGCTTGCCGAGCACAATCGCGCACACCAGGGCCGAGACGCCCGAGGAGATGTGCACCACGGTGCCGCCGGCGAAGTCGAGCGCGCCGCGCAGCTTCAGCCAGCCGCCGTCGCCCCACACCCAGTGGGCAAGCGGATCGTAGACGAACGTCGCCCACAAGACGGTGAAGAGCAGGAACGCCGAGAACTTCTTGCGCTCGGCGAAGGCGCCGGTGATCAGGGCCGGCGTGATGATCGCGAACATCATCTGGAAGAGCATGAAGACCTGGTGGGGAATCGTCTTGGAATACGCATCGAAGGGCTCGGTGCCGACCCCCCGCAATCCAATCCAGTCGAGCCCGCCGATGATTCCGCCCTTGTCGGGGCCGAAGGCGAGGCTGTAGCCCCACAGCACCCACTGGATCGAGATGACCGCCATGATGATGAAGCTATGCATCAGCGTGCCGAGCGCGTTCTTCTGGCGCACCATGCCGCCGTAGAACAGGGCCAGGCCGGGCGCCGTCATCATGAGCACGAGCGCGCACGAGGTCAGCATCCAGGCCGTGTCGCCCTTGTCGATCTTCGAGACGGGAGCGGGCGCCGCTGCGGCGGGGGCGGCCGGAGCCGCCGCGGCAGCCGGCTTGTCGGCAGCCGCGGGCGCCGCGGCGGGGGCCGGCGCGGGGGCCGGGGTCTGGGCGAATGCCACCGTCAGGGTGGCGAGCACGAGCACCGTTGCTAGTGCGAGTATGGGCCGTCTCACGTTGTCCTCCTGGGACTAGAGCGCGCTCTGGTCGCGTTCGCCTGTCCGGATCCGGATGGCCGTCTCGACCGGCGAGATGAAGATCTTGCCGTCGCCGATGTTGCCGGTCTTCGCCGCCCCCGCCACCACCTCGGCGACCTTGTCGACGAAGTGGTCGGGCACGACGACCTCGATCTTGATCTTGGGCAGGAAGTCGACCGTGTACTCGCCGCCGCGGTACAGCTCGGTGTGGCCCTTCTGCCGTCCGAAGCCCCGCACCTCGGAGACCGTCATTCCGATGATGCCGATCCCGGTCAGGGCCTCCTTGACGTCGTCCAGCTTGAACGGCTTGATGATCGCCTCAACTTTTTTCATTCGCCGGCCCTCCCGGGACCCCGCCAAGGAGCAACACGCGTGCCCGACGCAGCCTCAACGAAACCGCCGACTTAGGAAAGTCGGTCGACGAGGCCCTGCCCGTTTCGTGGGCAATCGAAGCCGCGTGCTCGCCTTTCAGGCGTCCCGCCGTCACCTTCGCCAAGAGGACTCAAAGAACGCCCCGGCCTCGCCGAGGCGCGAACGACGTTGGTCTGCTTGGGAGCTACCGCACCCCGATCGCAGCGCGATATTTCACAGCGCGATATCGAGGAGCGCCCCGGCAAAAGCCGGGGCGCGAAGAGCATCGGGGGATTAGGGGCCATCTCGGGGCCCCATGGCAGAAAGCGCGCAGCGGGAGGTCGAGGAGCACCCCGGCTTTGCCGGGGGGCGACGAGCGGCGGGGGGGGGCCATTTCGGGGCCCCCCATGCAGATCTATCTCCCCATGTAGATCAGCTCAGCTCAAGGTCGGCGCTGGGGAATGTTGTGCTTGCGCATCTTCGAGTAAAGCGTGGGGCGGCGCAGGCCGAGCAGCGCAGCGGCGGCCTGCTTGTTCCAGCGAGTCGAGTCCAGCGCCTTCAAGATCGACGCCCGCTCGATCTCCTCCAGCGATCCGGCCGGCACCTCGGACGGCGCGATGGTGCCGGTGAGGCCGCCCTCCCCGGCGCCGTGCTGCAGCGACTCGGGCAGGTCGGCCAGCGTGATCTCGCGACCGCGGGCCACCAGCACCGCCCGCTCGAGGGCGTGCTGCAGCTCGCGCACGTTGCCGGGCCAGCCGTAGCCGAGCAGGCGGCGATAGGCCTCGGGCTCGATGGCGTCGATGGTCCGCTGGTGCTTGGCGCGATAGCGCTCCAGGAACGCGCGCACGAGCATCGGCAGGTCCTCGCGCCGCTCGCGCAGCGGCGGCACCGCGATGGTCACCGTGTTGATGCGGAAATAGAGGTCCTGCCGGAGCTGCCCGTCCTTGACCGCCTGCTCGGGGCTGCGGTTGGTCGAGGACAGGAGGCGGAAGTCGACGGGGATCGACTTGGCGCCCCCCAGGCGGCGCACCACCCGATCCTCCAGCACGCGCAGCAGCTTGGCCTGCAGATCGACCGGCATCTCGGTGATCTCGTCCAGCAGCAGCGAGCCCTTGTGGGCCTCCTCGAGCAGGCCGACCTTCTCGGTAGTGGCGCCGGTGAAGGAGCCCCTGGTGTGGCCGAACAGCTCCGATTCGATCAGGTCCTTGGGCAGCGCGGCGCAGTTGATCTTGATCCAGGGCCCGTCGCGGCGCGCGCTGCGCTCGTGCAGGGCGTTGGCGATCAGCTCCTTGCCGGTGCCGCTCTCGCCGATGATGAGCACGTTGGCGTCGGTGTCAGCCACCGAGGCGACCGTCTCCATCACGCGCTGGATACCCGGCGCCGAGCCGAGGATCTCGCTGTCGGCGGTCTGCTCGACCAGCCGGCGGCGTAGCTCGGTGTTCTCGACGACCAGCTTGCGGTGCTCGAGCGCGGTCTTGACGAGCCCCAGCACCTCTTCCGGCTCGAACGGCTTCTCGACGACGTGGAAGGCGCCCGCGCCCTTGGTGGCCTCCATGGCCTTGCGGACGGAGCCGTAGGCGGTAATGACGATGACCTCGAGGGCAGGGTCGCGGCTCTTGAGCTCGCGGGTGAGCGCCAGGCCGTCGCCGTCGGGCAGCATCAGGTCGACGATGGCCACGTGGGCATCGGCCTGCGTCACCGCGGCCAGGCCGGTGCGGACCGAGCCGGCGATCCGCACGGAGTAGCCTTCCGCCTCGAGCGTGAGCCGAAGGCCGTCGGCGATCGAGGCTTCGTCGTCGACGACCAGGACGGTATGTCTCACGCGTGCACTCCGTCGGGGCCGGCGGGCGCCGGCTCGACCGGCAGGCGCACCGTGACGCGCGTCCCCTTGCCTACCGTGCTGTTGATCGCCAGTTCGCCGGCGTGCAGGTCGATCACCGATCGGGCCAGCGCCATCCCCAGACCGGTGCCCTGTGACTTGGTGGTGAAGAAGAGGTCGAACATCCGCGAGAGCGTCTCGTCGCTCATGCCGGCGCCGGTGTCCTCGATGACGACCGTCACCATACGCGTGTCGGCCGCATAGCTGGTGGTCACCGTCAGCCGGCCGCCGGCGCTCAACGCCTCCATCCCGTTCAGGACCAGGTTGAGGAAGGCCTTGCGAAGCTCGCGCGCGTCGAGCAGTGCGTCCGGGCAGGCCGGGTCGTAGGCGCGGAACACCCCGACGTTCGGCGTCTCGCACTTGGCCTGGGCGAACGTCAGGCACTCGTCCAGCAGCGCGTGCACGGCGGTGGGTTCCCGGTGCAGCTCGGGCGGCCGTCCGAATGCGGTGATCTCCTGCACCACGGCGGCCAGGTGATCCACCGTGGAGGTGATCTTCTGGGCCAGCCCGGCACCGTCGGCGTCGCCGCCCTTGCTGAGCCGCGCTTCCAGGTGGCGCGCGTAGAGGCGGAGGCCGGCCAGCGGATTCTTCAACTCGTGGGCGACCTCGGTCGCCATGCGCCCCAGCGCGGCCAGCGCGCCGCTGCGCAGCCGTTCCAGCTCGTGCGTGTTCCGCACGGCGACCGCGGCCTGCGAGGTAAACAGCGCGAGCAGGTCGAGATCGTCCTCGGTCGGCTCGATGCCGGACGCGGTCTCGATGACGACCGCCCCCGTCGGCCCGCGCTGCACGACCAGGGGGGCCGCGACGATGGAGGCGCCGTCGCTGCCCGGGGAGGTCACCGGCAGCCCCTTGGCCATGGCGGCGGCGGCCACCGACTCCAGCGCCGCCCACGACGGCGGGGTCGATCCCGCGCTCGCCATCGGCACCAGCCGGCCGTGCTCCAGCTGGAAGACCACGCAGCGCTCGGCCTCCGTCGTTTCCACCGCGCCCTGGGCGACGGCGTCGAGCACGCGGGCCATGATGCCCGTGGACGCCAGCGTCTGGCCCACGGCGAGCAGCCGCTCGCGATCGCGCGCCCACCTTCGGCTGGCCAGCGCGCGCGCGATCTTGGCCCGCAGCTCGTCGCGCAGGAACGGCTTGGTCAGGTAGTCGAAAGCGCCCCGTTGCACCGCGTTCACGGCCGTCTCGATGGTGCCGTGGGCGGTCATGATCAGCACGGGCAGCCGCGGCTGGCGCGTGTGCACGGACTCCATCAGCGTGATGCCGTCGGTCGGCTCCATGCGCAGGTCGAACAGGGCCACGTCGAAGCGGCCCCCCTCGGCCGCGGCCATCGCCACCTGGGGATCGTTGGTGGCCGTCACGTCGAAGCCCATCGTGACGAGGCGCATCTCGAGCACCTCCACGATGGCCATGTCGTCGTCGACGATGAGCACTCTCCGCTTCATTGGACCTTGCGTCGTTCCAGCTTGAGGTCGATTTGCTTGAGGCGCTCGAGGTCGGTCTTCAGGCGCTCGGCCTCCTGGCGGACGCGGATCAGATCGCTGTCGCGCCGGGACAGATCCTCGCGCAGGCGCGCCAGCTCGTCCCGCAGGCGCGTCAGCTCCCCGCGCGCGCCGAGCAGCGCCCGCAGCGTCTCGCGGCTCGCCGTCGCCCGCGGCGCCGCCTCCGTCTGGGGATGCTGCGTCAGGTACTCGTCGTAGGCGGTCACCGCGTCCTCCAGCGCGCCCTCGCGAGCGAGCCGGTCGGCCCGATCGAGGGCGGTGGTGCCACGGGTCTGCGGATACAATGCGCAGCCGCCGGCGGCGGCGGCGAGCAGCGAGGCGACGAGCACGCGGCGCAGGCCCCTCACGCGGCCCGGTCCCGGGGCAGGAGCACGGTGAAGCGGCTGCCCTTGCCCTCCTGCGATTCGGCCGTGACTTGGCCACCGTGCGCCAGCACGAGGCCGCGCACGATGGCCAGGCCGAGGCCGGTCCCGCCCTTGCCGGGATGGGCCTGGCGGTAGGACTCGAAGATGTGCGGCAGCTCGGCGCTGGGAATGCCGACGCCGGTATCCTCCACCTGGATCTCGCACTCGGGACCCGCGTCGATCAGGCGCACGGTGACGCGGCCACCGACCGGCGTGAATCGAACGGCGTTGGCCAGCAGGTTGACGACGACCTGCACCAGGCGATCCTCGTCGCCGAACACCGTGAACCGCGCACCGACGCGCTCGCGCACCAGCGTCACCCGCGCCTCGTCGGCCTGGGGGCGCAGCTCTTCCATCGCGCGGTCGACCAGCCAGTCGAGGTCGAGCGGGACGCGCTCGAGCGGCAGCACCCCGGCCCGCAGCCGTGAGGCGTCGAGGATCTGGTTCACGAGCCGCAGCAGGCGATCGGTCGAGCGCCGGACGATGTCGACCAGCCGCCCTTGCTTGGAGGTGAGCGGCCCCGGGACGCCGTCGGCGAGCAGGTGCGCGGCCTCGCGCACCGAGGTGATGGGCGAGCGCAGCTCGTGGGACAGCGTGGCGAAGAACTCCTCCTTCAGCTCGTCGTGCTGGCGCAGCCGGTCGGCCATCGCGTTGAACGAGCGCGCGAGCACGCCGACCTCGTCGCGCCCGCCGACCCGGATCGGCTCCCGGAACGAGCCGGCCGCCACCGCGGCGGTCGCCACCGACAGCCGGCGCAGCGAGCGCGTGATGCGCAGCGCGATCACCGCGGTCGCGAGCAGCGCCAGCACGACCGCCGTCGCCAGCGCGACGATGACGCCGTTCCAGGTCCGCCGCTCCAGCCGCGCCACCTCGGCCTGGACGCGGAGCACGCGCGCGTAGGTGGCCTGCTGCAGCGCCTCGATCTCCGTCTCGACCTGCTCGCCCAGGCGCGGCGCCAGTGATTCGTCCACCGGCGCCGCCTCCGTGCGCCCGGCCAGCAGCCGCGTGTGCTCGGCGAGGGCGGCGGCATGGTAGCTCTCGAAGGCCGCCCGCGCCGCCGCCAGCCGCGTCGCCTCGGACCCGGTATGCACCAGGTCGGCGAGCTGGGCCAGGTCGGCGCGGGCGTGGGCAGCGCTCTCGCGCCACAGGGTGGCGTAGCGAGGGTCGCGCAGGACGTTGAAGCGCGCCTCCAGGCGCGCCATCGTGAGCAGCGTGTCGCGCACGCCGCTGGTCAGGCGCAGCGCCGGCAGCGCCTCGCTCGAGATCTCCCGGTTCACCGACACCAGGCGCCCCACCGCGCGCAGGCCGAGCACGCCGACCGTGGCGAGGACCACGATGACCAGCGAGAACCCCAGGAAGATCTTCGAAGCCAGTCGCATGCTGTCCTGCCTGCCTACGGACCCGGCCGCTCGGCGGGCATGGTCGTTCGTCCACGGTGGACGATCTCCGCCTCGGCCACGAGGGGCCCTTGGTTCGTATTCCTGATCACGTTGGCGGACATCTGCTGGGTCAGCGGAAACAGCTCGGGACGGAACTCGCCGGTGGGATCGATCTCCCCCATGGCGGCCGCCGTCGCCGTCTCGTCGGCCAGCGCGATGATAGCACCGGCCCGCCCCTCGCCGGCCGAGACGAAGCGGGTGCCGCGGCCGGCGACCATGGTGCCGCGTCCCCACTCGCCGATTTGCGCCGCGAAGGCCTCGGGGGTCACGCGGCCTCCCGCGCGGTCGGGGCGCGCAGCTGGTCGTAGATGTTGCGGCCGTGCGTCTCCCGCATGAGCAGGCACAGCAGCGCGGCGGCCGCCGCGAACGCCGCGCACACGCCGAAGCCGTCCCGGTACGCCTCCACGGGATAGCGTCGAGCCCCCTCGACGAGGATGCCCGCCCACCGCGCGTCCAGCACGGCGCCGATCGGGCCCTGGGTCAGCGCTGCGCCCAGGAACCCGCCGAAGTTCACGACAGCCACCGCGACGCCGTCCAGGTGGGGCGGGTTCACCTCACGCCCGATCGGCCACACCAGCACGAAGGCGCTGCCGGCCAGGCCCATGCCGAACAGGAGCGCGTGCACCAGCGACAGCGGCAGCGCCCCGAGGGTGCCGACGAAGACGACCCACAGCGCGAATTGCGCGCCGCTGAGCGCCGCGCACACCGCCTTGCGGCGGCCGACGATGCGATCGGAGGCGAAGCCGGTGAGTGGAGCCGACACCAGCAGCGCCAGCGAGGTCGCCATCGCGTAGAACGCCGACTCCGTGAGTCCCAGCCCGTAGACGTCGCGCAGGTACGGCACCGTCCACAGCATCTGGTTGCCGGCGACCGTGTAGAGACAGAAAAGGACCAGGAACGGGGGCCACGTGTGCGGATTGCGCAGCACCTGCGCCATGCCCGCGATCACCGCGGCGAACGCCGGCGCCGCCGGCACCGCCGTCGCCGCGCCCACCGGCCGGTCGCGCACGACGGCCAGACAGAGCGCGGTGCCCGCCAACGTGACGAGACCCACGCCCCAGAATGCGCCACGCCAGCCCACCCGCGCGACGAGCGCGGCCAGCGGCAACGTCGAGACGAGCGCACCGAAGACGCCGACGGTGGCGCTGAGCGCGGCGAGCAACCCGAACCGGGCCGGCGGAAACCACGCCGCCGCGATCTTGAGCGTGCCGATGAACATCGCGCTGGCACCCGCGCCGACCAGCAGCCGGCCGGTGAACAGCATCGGGGTGGCGGTGGCACCGCCCATGACGAGGGCGCCGACGCCCATGACCGCGCCCCCCGCCGTCAGCACGCGTCGCACCCCGAAGGCGTCGAGCAGGAGCCCGGCCGGGACCATCAGCGCGGCGTAGGAGTAGAAATAGGTGGCGGCCAGCAGCCCGATCGTGGCCCCGGTGGCCTCGAAGGCCTCCATGAGCTCGCGCGCGATCACGCCGGGTGCCGCGCGGTGGAAGAAGCCGATCAGAAAGAGAAAAGCCGGGATCGCCCACGTCACCCAGCGCATAGGCGGAACAACGGCGAGGGTCACGCGCGCGTGCATGTCGATCTAGTTTACGCGGGAGGCCCGGCCCCGACGAAGCTGATTGCGCGGCCGTTTGCAATGGCTGGACGCGTGGCCTACTATGAGCGCCGGCATCATCAGCCGTTCGTCGTCCGGAGGGATCCGTGGAGTTCGGCATCTCGCTTCCCGGCCGCGGCCCCCTGGCCAAGCCCGACCAAGTCCTGTCGATCGCCGCGAAGGCGGACGCGCTCGGATATGCGTCGATCTTCGTCACCGACCACGTCGTGCTGCCGGCGTCCATGGCGCGCTCCGTCTATCCCTACTCGGCAACGGGCCAGCTGCCGGGGGGCGCCGCCCAGGACTACCTGGAGCCGTTGGCGATGCTCGGCTGCCTGGCTCGTGCCACCAAGCGCGCGCGCCTCGGCACCAGCGTGCTCGTCATCCCCTACCGCCATCCGCTGGTGACGGCCAAGATCCTGGCTACCGTCGATCAGCTGTCGGGGGGCCGCGTGATCCTGGGCGCCGGGGTGGGGTGGCTGCGCGAGGAGTTCGAGGCGCTCGGCGCCCCGCCGTTCGAGGAGCGCGGCGCCGTCACCGACGAGTACCTGCGCTTCATGCGGGCGACGTGGACCACCGACCCGGTGAGCTTCACGGGTCGCTACGTGAGCGTGCACGGCGTGCACGCGCTCCCGAAGCCGGCCCAGCCCGCCGGCATTCCCATCTGGATCGGCGGCCACACCGACGCCGCCGTCCGCCGCGCCGCCACCTTGGGAGACGGCTGGCATCCGATCGCGCTGCGTCCGCCCGGACTGCTGTTCCCCGACGAGTACGCGACGCGCGCGCGGCAGATCCAGGCGTGGGCCAAGGACGCGGGACGCGACCCCCACGCGGTCACGCTCACGGTGCGCGTGCCGATGGAGGTGCGGTCCAAGCGTCTGGCGCCCCCGGGCGGCGACCGACCGTTCTTTCAGGGCACCGCCGATCAGGTGGTCGCCGACATCCGCACCTACGCCGGGGCCGGCGTCACCCACTTCGTCTTCGACCACACGCATCAGGACCTGCGCGCCCTCCTGGAGAATCTCGAGCGCTTCGCACACGAGGTTCGGCCCAAGCTCGAGTCGAGACGTGCGAGCGAGAGCGGCCGCACGAGTGCAAGTGGCCGCGCCCGGACGAACAAGGCAAGTAAGAAAAATCGGACAGGGACGCGCAGCCGGCAACCTTCTAGGTCAGGCCACCCACCGTCCAAGCCGGCCTCGCGGCACCCGCTACAACAGAAAAAGGGCCACCGGTGATCACGCACACCGAAGCCTGCACGCTGATCGAGGGCGCGCCGGAGGCGCTGCCCGAGCTCCTCGCGCGCGCGGGGGAGCTGCGCGATCGGGGCCGCGGGCGCGTCGTCACGTTCTCGGCGAAGGTGTTCGTGCCGCTGACGACGCTGTGCCGCGACTACTGCGGGTACTGCACCTTCCGGCGCGATCCGGGCGAGCCCGGCGCCCACACGCTCACGCCGGAGGAGGTGACGGCGCTCGTGCAGGCCGGCGCCCGCCTGGGCGCCAAGGAGGCGCTGTTCTCGCTCGGCGACAAGCCGGAGGCGCGCTTTCCCGAGCAGCGTGAGTTCCTCCGCCGCCACGGGCACCGCACGACGCTGTCGTACCTGCGCGCGATGTGCGCGCTGACGCTCGGCGAGTCGTCGCTGCTGCCGCACGCCAATCCCGGCGTGATGGGCGAGCGCGACCTGGCGGCGCTGCGCGAGGTCAACGTCAGTATGGGGATCATGCTGGAGAACGTGGCCGACCGGCTGCTCGCGCCCGGCCTCGCCCACGACAACGCGCCCGACAAGGTTCCGCTTCGGCGGCTGCGGACGATCGCGCTGGCCGGCAAGCTCGGCATTCCCTTCACCACCGGCATCCTCATCGGCATCGGCGAGACCCCGCGCGAGCGCGTCGACGCGCTCGTCGCCATCCGCGACCTGCACGAGCGCTGGGGCCACATCCAGGAAGTGATCATCCAGAACTTCCGGGCCAAGCCGGGCAGTCCCATGCGCGACGCCCCCGAGCCCACGCTGGACGACCTGCTGCGCACGCTGGCGGTGGCGCGCCTGCTGCTCGGCCCCGACGTGAACATCCAGGCGCCGCCGAACCTGACGCCTGGCGTCTACCCGCGTCTGCTGGCGGCCGGGCTCAACGACTGGGGCGGCGTGTCGCCGCTCACGCCCGACCACATCAACCCCGAGAAGCCCTGGCCCGGCCTGCGCGCGTTGCGCGACGCCACCGAGGCGCAGGGTTTCGACTTCCGCGAGCGGTTGGCGATCTATCCCGAGTACGCGACGCGCGCCGAGTTCCTCGACGAGCGGCTGCGGCCCCGGGTGGCGGCACTGATCGACCCCGACGGCCTCGTGAGGAACTCGCATGAGCACTGGCGCCGCTGGTAGCCTGCTTGTCGCCCTTGACCGCGTGTCGCGCGACGTCCGCGCGATCCTGGCCCGCGTGCTCGACGGCGCCGAGGTCTCGGTGGCCGACGCCGACGTCCTCGCGGTCACGACCGGCCGTGATCTGCAGGCGCTGACGCTCGTCGCCGACGAGCTGCGCCACCGGCACGTCGGCGACGTCGTCACCTACGTCGTCAACCGCAACATCAACTTCACCAACGTCTGCATCAAGCACTGCGGGTTCTGCGCCTTCTCCCGCGACCATCGCGAGGAGGAGGGTTACCTGCTGCCGATCGAGGAGGTCGTGCGGCGGGCCCAGGAGGCGTGGGACCTCGGCGCCCGCGAGGTGTGCATCCAGGCCGGGCTGCCGCCCAAGCTCGACGGCCGCTTCTACATCGACCTCACCCGCGCCCTCAAGGCCGCGCTGCCGGGACTGCACCTGCACGCGTTCTCGCCGGAGGAGGTCCTGTACGGCCACGTGCGCTCCGGCATGCCGATCAAGGAGTATCTGGCCGAGCTGAAGGCGGCCGGCCTCGGCACGCTGCCCGGCACCTCGGCCGAGATCCTCGATCAGCCGATCCGCGATCGCATCGCGCGGGGTCGCATCACCGTCGACCAGTGGGTGGAGGTCATCACCACCGCGCACGCGCTCGGCATCCGCACCACCTCGACCATCATGTACGGCCACGTCGAGACCCCCGCCCACTGGGTGCGGCACATGGCGCTGCTGCGGGCCATCCAGAAGGACACCGGCGGCTTCACCGAGTTCGTGCCGCTGTCACTGATCCACAGCGAGGCGCCGATGTACTCCAAGGCGCTCGTGCCCGGTGTGCGTCCCGGTGCCACCGGCGTGGAGGTCATCCGCATGCACGCGCTGGCCCGCGTGATGCTCGGCCCCGTCCTCCGCAACATCCAGGCGTCGTGGGTGAAGGAAGGACCCAAGCTCGCCCAGGCGCTGCTCGACGCCGGCGCCAACGACTTGGGCGGCACGCTCATCAACGAGTCGATCTCCACCTCGGCCGGCGCGCAGTACGGCCAGCTCGTAGGACCGGCCGAGCTGCATCGCTGGATCCGCGACGCCGGCCGCGTGCCGGCCCAGCGCGACACCCTCTACAACATCGTGCGCACGTACGATACCGGTGACGATCCGGTCTCGCCGCTCGACGCGATCGAGGACGCGGAGGCGCGCTTCGGCTCGTACCGTCGTCTGATCGCCTCCGGCGAATTTCGCTTCACGCAGCGGTAGCCGTGCCCGGCGGGCTGTGGTATTAATGCGTCTCGCGTTCACTCACCCCCGACCGATAGGAGGCTTCCTGTGGCGAAGACTATGACGAAGAATGCAACGCTGGCAGCGCTCGCCGAGAAGACGAACCTCTCGAAGAAGCAGATCGAGATTGTCCTCGACGAGACGCTGGTCCTCGCCTCGCGCGAAGCGAAGAAGAGCGGCGCGTTCGTGCTGCCGGGTTTCGGCAAGCTGGTGCTGGCGAATCGCAAGGCGCGCATCGGCCGCAATCCGCAGACGGGCGAGCCACTCAAGATTCCCGCCAAGCGGGTGTGCAAGTTCCGCCTCGCCAAGAGCCTGAAGGACACGGTGCTTGGGAAGAGGTAACAGGACCGGCGGCCGGGCGGGGGGCCGACGGCCCGCCGCCCCGCAGCCGTCGTCGCCGGACGACGCATCCGGCGATCGTGCCGCGGCCACTCCCTCCCTCGCCGCGGCGACGCTCCCCCGGGTCTGGCAGGATGTCGGCTATCGGCCGCTCGCGGACGTCGAGCGCGCGCGGACGCTGTTCGACTTCGCCGCCATCCCCTGGCCCGAGCGTGTCGGCCTCGCGTGGGGCGCGTGGATGGCCGGCGCCGGCGGCGAGCGCCTCGTGGGCGCCGTCGCGGCCGAGCGCCACGCCACCGTGGCCATGCTCCACGGGCCCGTCGTCGTGACCGAAGAGCTGGGCCGGCGCGAGGGTGCGCCGGCGGATCCGCTGGAGATCGCCGGCCAGCTCCTCGCCGCCGCCATCGACCACGCGACCGCGCTCGGCGCCGTGACGCTCTACGCGCGACCGCAGGGCCTGGACCGCGTGTGGGTCCGCTTCGGCTTCATTCCCGTCCCCGAGGTGGCGCTGCCGCCCGCGCTGGCCGGCCGCCCCGGCGTGGGGCTCTACGCGTGGCGCGGCGGCAGCGCGCTGTGGACGCTGCGCGAAGCGGCCGGTTGAGTGGGGGGCCTCGATATGGCCCCCCACACCCCCCAACGCCCGGAGCGCCCCGGCGCAGCCGTGGCGATCCTCGAGCCGCGATTCGTTCCCGGGCGCTGAGCACTCCACCGTGCGCGTGACGGCGCTCGCCGGCGGCTCCGGCGCCGCCATGCTGCTGCGCGGCCTTGCCGCCTGTCTCGCCCCGCGCGACCTCACGATCATCGGCAACACCGGCGACGACACCGAGGTGTGGGGCCTGCACATCTCGCCCGATCTCGACACGGTG
>JBGPZN010000548.1:0-2501 GCA_041493815.1 Methylomirabilia bacterium | reverse complement strand
GCTCCGGCGCGATTTCGGCCGCGGGCTTCACGATCAGCGGCGGCTCCGGAACGATCTCGACCGGCGCGGCCGGCTTCGGCTTGACGATCGTCGCCGCCGGGCGCACCTCGGCCGTCTCGTCGACGCCCTCCTCGAGCGAACCTTTCTTGCCGCCGGGAGCGGCGACGCCATCCTTCGGCACGCGTGGCTTGGCCACGCGCTTGGGCTTCGCGGCGACCTCCTCGGGCAGGTCCCGGCCCTTGCCGAGCTTCACCCGCAGCTCGTTGGCGAGCGTCTGGTCGAGGGGAGTCATGGCGCGGACGCCCTTGTGCCCCATCTCGTCGGCGGCGACCATCAAGTCCTTGCTGGTCACGCCGAGCTCTTTCGCGAGTTCGATCACCTTGATCTTCGTCGCTGCCACGTCCCCCTCACCTCCTACGAATCACTGTCATGGCCGGCCACCGCCGTCGAGCGGCCCGTGGCCAGCACGGTCGACTCCAGTCCCTCGTCCAGCCGGCACGCTGCCCGGAACGCGTGGGCCAGGCGCCCGGCCTTCAACGCGCGCTCCGCGCACTCGGGTTCGGCGCACACGTAGGCGCCCCGCCCCGCGCCCGTCCCCCCGACGTCCACGGCAACGACGCCGTCGTTGCCGCGCACGAGCCGGACGAGGTCGCGCTTGGGGCGCCGCTGCCGACAACCGAGGCACGTGCGGGTCGGGACATGCCTCACGTACCCGTCGCCGGCGGCTCGGCGGCGGGCGCCGGCGCCGCCGGCGCCTCGGCCTCGCGAGCCGGCTCGGCGCGCGCCGCCAGCCACTCCTCGGCCGCCGCGTAGATCTTGTCCGCCCGGTCGCCGACCGCGGGGAGCGCGCGCAGCGCCTCGCGCCCGGCATCCACGACCGCCCGCGGCGAGCCCAACCCCGCCGCCTCCAGGGCCTCCGCGACCTCGGGGGCGCCGCCGGCGAACTGGGCCAGCGCCGCGCGCGCCTCCTCGACGTCGGCGCGCTCGCTCTCCACCTCGGACTCGCTCTTGATGTCGATCCGCATGCCGGTCAGCTTGGCGGCCAGCCGCGCGTTCTGGCCCTTCTTGCCGATGGCCAGCGAGAGCTGATTGTCCGGAACGATCACGAGCGCGGACGGCGAGACCTCGCCGCCGGCGTCCCCGGCGATCGTCACCGACGAGACCTTAGCCGGCGACAACGCGCGCGCCACGAACGTCGTCGGATCGTGCGACCACTCGATGATGTCGATCTTCTCGCCGCGCAGCTCCCGGCTGATCACCTGGATACGCGTGCCGCGCAGGCCCACGCAGGCGCCGATGGGATCGACGTCGCGCTTGGTGGACGCGACGGCCACCTTGGCCCGCTCGCCCGCCTCCCGCGCCGTGGCCTTCACCACCACGATCCCCTCCTGGATCTCGGGGATCTCGGTCTCGAACAGCCGCGCGAGGTAACCGGGGTGCGTGCGCGACAGCGTGATTTGCGGCCCCTTGACCGAGCGACGCACCTCGAGGACGAACGCGCGGATGCGATCACCGGGGTTGTAGCGCTCACCGGGAATCTGCTCGCGCTCGGGCAGGATCGCCTCGGCCTTGCCGACTTCGAGAATCACGTTGCGTTTCTCGATGCGGTGCACGACCCCGCGCAGGATCTGGCCTTCCTTGCCGGCGAACTCGGAATAGATCCCCTCGCGCTCGGCGTCGCGGACCTTCTGGAGGATCACCTGCTTGGCGGTCTGGGCGGCGATGCGGCCGAAATCCTGGGGCGGCCGCTCCTGCTCCAGCTCCAGCTCGTCCTCGAGCTCGGCGGCCGGATTCAGGGCCTTGGCCTCTTCCAGGCTGATTTCGAGCTTGGGATCAACGACGTCGGCGACCACCTTCCGGCGGGCGTAGGCCCGCATCTCTCCGGTCTTGCGATCGATCTGGATGCGCATGTTGTCGCCCGGCAGCGACTTCCGCGAGGCCGACAGCAGGGCGGACTCCAGCGCCTCGAAGAGGATCTCTTTGTCGATCCCCTTCTCGCGGCCCAGCTGCTCGATCACCATGATGAGTTCGCGGTTCATAATCCTGACGGCCGTCGTGGCCACGGAACCTCCACGTCCAGGCGCGCCTTCGTGACCCGGGCCCGGGGCAGCTCCACCCGCGCTCCGTCTCGGTCCAGCGTGAGCACGGCGTCGGCGACGTCGACGAGACGCCCCTGGTGCTCCTCGCCGCCGGCCAGCCAGCACCGCACGCGCTTGCCGACCGCCCACCGGAGCTCACGGTCCTTCCGGAGCTGGCGATCCAGCCCCGGTGACGACACTTCCAGATCGTACGCCTCCTCGATGAGACCGGCGGCGTCGAGCACATCGCCCAGCTCGCGGCTGGCGCGCTGGCAATCCTCGACGCGCACCCCCTCCGGTTTGTCGACGAACACACGTAATACCCCGCGCGGCCGGTGTCCCCGCCACTCGAGGTCTACGAGCGTCAGCCCGTGATCGCGGAGTACGGGCTGCAGCGCCTCCTCGATTCGGAGCTCGCGTTCG
>JBGPZN010000199.1:0-6391 GCA_041493815.1 Methylomirabilia bacterium | reverse complement strand
GGCAGTCCCGCCTTCTCGCACGCCGCCCAGAACCAGTCGAGCGAGCCATCGGTCCACCAGGCCTTCTGCTGCGGCTGGTTGAAGGTGAACCGAAACCCGAGCATGCCCGGCCGCTCGCGCCAACGGGCGACGATGTTCTCGCGATCCGGGCTCTCCAGGTCGAAATGCCCGAGGATGCAGAACTTGTCGGGGTGCAGGCGTGCCGCCTCGACGGCGAGAACGTTGACCGCCTCGCCGAGCGAGCTGGGCGGATGGATCACCGCGCCATTGACCCCGGCTGAGGCCATCTCGGCCAGCGCATCATCGACCGAATAGGTCGGGATCTGGCGATGGTGCGCGCTCATCTTGCCGTTCTGCCAGAGGTGGATCTGGGAATCGACGATCAGCATGGCTTCCTCCTGCGGCACAGCTTACCTCAACGCGTCATCCTCGCGTCGCGCGAGCCGATCAGATCCGAAGCGACTATACTATGGCGGCTCAGCATCCAACTCTCAGGAGGAGATCGTGACCAAGATCCTCACGCCCCCCCAGCCCGCGCCCGTCATGGAAATCGCACGCGAGCTGCTGCCACCCGGCATGGAGCTGGTCGTCGTCGATCCGGGTAAGCCCGAGTTCTACGATGCGGCCGTCGACGCCGAGTACTACCTGGGCTCGCCGCGCCACGGCATCGGCAACGAGTTCTTCCGCGCCGCACCCAAGCTGAAGCTCGTGCAGCTGACCAGCGCGGGCTACGATCGCGTCGACATCGAGGCCGCGCGCAAGGCCCGTGTGCCTGTCGCCAACAACGGTGGCGCCAACTCCGTCGCCGTCGCCGAGCACGCCGTCATGCTCATGCTTGCCGTGCTCAAGAAGCTCGTGTGGCACCACAACAATGTCGTGGCCGGCAAGTGGCGCACCGGCGACTTCGCCGCCACCCGCACCTACGAGGTGGAGGGCAAGCGCCTCGGCATCGTCGGGCTCGGCAACATCGGCAAGAAGGTCGCGCGCCGCGTCCAGGGCTTCGACATGGACGTTCGCTACTTCGACATCCTCCGGCTCAGCGAGGACCAGGAGGACGCGCTCGGCGTCCGCTTCGCCCTCTTCACCGAGCTCCTTCGCACCTCCGACGTCGTGACCCTGCACGTGCCGCTGAACGACGTCACCCGCAAGATGATGTCCACTCACGAGTTCGCGATGATGAAACGCGGCGCGGTCCTCATCAACACCTGCCGCGGCCCGGTCGTCGACGAGGATGCGTTGCATCAGGCGCTCAAATCGGGAACGATCGCCGCCGCCGGTCTCGACGTGATGGTGGAGGAGCCGCCGGCACAGAAGCACCCGCTCTTCTCGCTCCCGAGCGTCACCCTCACGCCGCACAGCGCCGGGCCGACGTGGGACAACTGGACGAAGGCGTACCGCAACGGCTTCGACAACATCCAGCGCGTGGAGGCCGGCCGGACGCCGCTCTGGGTGGTTCCTGAGCTGCGCAGCCTGATCGGATAGCGCGAGCATGCGCCTCGATCTGCGCTGGTCCGACGTCGACGAGCTGGTGACCGGCTCCGCCACGCGTCTCGTCGGCAAACGGCTGGAGGTCGACCTCGACGCGCTGCGCGCGCTCCTGTCCGCCGACGCGCGGCTCGCCGGCGTCCGTCTCGATCTCGTGCACCCGGGCGAGCGCTGCCGGATCGGGCGCGTGTTCGACGTCGTCGCGCCGCGGGCGAAGCTGGACGGCGGCGAGGATTTCCCGGGCGTGCTCGGTGGCGTGGCCAGGGCCGGCCACGGACGGACCCTGGCGCTGGCGGGCGTGGCGGTGGTGGCTACGGATCAGCAGACGGACAACGTCGGCACGCTCGCCGTGATCGACATGGCGGGGCCGAACGCGGCGCTCTCGGCCTTCGGCTCTACCCATAACCTCGTGATCTCGGCGTGGCCGGCGCCGGGCGCCGGGCGCCCGGAGTATCTCGCCGCCGTCCGGCTCGCCGCGCTGAAGGCGGCGGTACGCCTCGCCCAGACCGCGCGCGAGGCCGAGCCCGACCGCGTCGAGGTGTTCGCGCTGCCGCCGTCGCCGCGCGTCCCCGCCGAGCTCGCGCACCTGCCGCGCGTGGCGTACGTGTTCCAGATCCACTCGCACCAGCGCCCGACCGGCCTCGACGAGGGCATCCTCTACGGCGATCCCGTGCGGCGCATGCTGCCGACGCTCGTGCATCCGAACGAGGTGCTCGACGGCGCAGTGCTCCGCGGCTTCATGGGACGCAGCGTCACCACCTGGGCCACCCAGAACCATCCGATGATCCGCGCGCTCTACGCGCAGCACGGCCGCACCCTGTGGTTCGCGGGCGTGGTCGTCACCGTCGCCCAGGCGACCGAGCCCGAACGCGTGCGTTCGGCGTTCCTCACCGCCGGGCTCGTCGCGCACGCGCTCGGCGCCGACGGCGCGGTGTTCACGAAGATCGGCGGGGGCGCGCCGCACGTCGATATGGCCCAGGCCGCCGCCCAGTGCGAGGCGCTGGGCGTGAAGACGACGGCGGTCGTCGAGGACATGTCGACCGACGGCAGCGCCGAGGGCATGCTCCTCTTCGACTTCCCCGGGGTGGACGCGCTGGTGAACGTCGGCAGCAGCCAGGAGCCGCTCACGCTCCCCGCGATGGACCGCGTGGTCGGCGCCGACGACCTGGCGCCACGGCTGCGGGGCGAGACGCGCGCGACCTACGGCACGTTGTGTGGTGCGATCGAGCAGGTCGGGACGACCCGGGTGATGGCGGAGGTGCGCTGATGGCGACCGAGACCCTGCGCGTGGTCTGCTACCTCAACCAGTTCTTCGGCCAGCTCGGCGGCGAGGAGAAGGCCGGCGTCGGGCCGCAGGTGGCGGACGGCGCCGTGGGCGCCGCGCGCGCCGTCCAGCAGGCGCTCGGCGACGCGGGCACGGTCGTGGCGACGGTGATCTGCGGCGACAACTACGCCGCCGAGCAGGCGGAGCGCGCAGTGGCCGAGCTGGCCTCCCTGGTGGCCGTGGCGCGGCCCGATCTCGTCGTCGCCGGGCCCGCGTTCCTGGCGGGCCGCTACGGTGTCGCGTGCGGGGCCCTCTGCGCTGCCGTGCAGGCGAAGCTGAAGATTCCGGTCGTGACCGGCATGCATGCGGAGAATCCCGGCGTCGAGCTCTATCGCCGTCAGGTCTACATCGTGCAGACGGGCGCCGAGGCCACACGCATGCTCGCCGAGGTGAAGCGCCTGGTCGCGCTCGGGCTGAAGCTCGCGCGGGGCGAGGCGATCGGCACCCCGGCCGCGGACGGCTACTTCGCGCGCGGCGTGACACGCAACGTCCTGGCCGGCGCCAGCGCGGCCGACCGCGCCGTCGCCATGCTGCTCGACAAGCTGGCGGCGCGGCCGTTCGCCAGCGAGGTTCCGCGGCCGGCGTTTCCGCCCGTCCCGGCGCCGCGCCTCGTCAAGACGCTCGAAGACGCCACCATCGCGCTCGTCACCGACGGCGGCCTGGTGCCGCAGGGCAACCCCGACGGTATCGAGGCGCTGAACGCGACGCGCTACGGCGCCTACAGTATCGGCGGCAAGACGGGCCTCGATCCCGCGCAGTACGACAACCCGCATCGCGGGTACGATACGACCTGGGTGAAGCAAGACCCGCATCGCCTGGTGCCGGTCGACGTCGTGCGCGAGCTCGAGCAGAGCGGCGCCATCGGCAAGCTCCACGAGACGGTCTATTCCACCGTCGGGGTCGCGACCACCCTCGCCCACAGCGCGCGCATGGGGCGCGAGATCGCGGAGCAGCTGCGCGCCGCCGGCGTCGACGCCGTCATTCTGACATCCACCTGAGGGACGAGCACTCGCTGCGGCGCAGCGATCGCCCGGGAGCTGGAGCGCGCGGGGCTGCCGACCGTGCAGGTCTCGACCATGACGCCGGTGGCCGTGATGGTGGGCGCCAACCGCATCGTGCCCGCCGCGGGCATCATCCACCCGCTCGGCAACGCAGACCTCTCCCCCGACGACGAGAAGGCGTTGCGCCGGCGTATCGTCGAACAGGCGCGGCAGGCGCTCCGGACCGAGGTCGCGCGGCCCACGGTGTTCAAGCCCGAATGACGGCGCCGGTCCGGCTGGACGTCTTCTCCGACTATCTCTGACCCTGGTGCTATAACGCCGCGGTGCGGCTCCGGGAGATCGAGCAGGTCTACGGCGACCGTGTGCGCGTCCACTGGCGGACCTTCCCGCTCATTCCCGGCGAGCAGCCGGACCGGCGCGTCACCCAGAAGACGCGCGACGGACGGCAGCGCGTCGGCGCCGAGGAGCCCCGGGCGTGCTTCGTGCCGCCGGCGATCGACGTGCCGCTGCCGTCGTCGAGCATGTCCGCCCTGACGGCGGCGAAGTGCGCCGAGCGGCAGGGGGCCCCCGCGTTCGAGCAATTTCACGAACGGCTCTTCACCGCGCACTTCCGCGACAACCTCGACATCGGCCGTCCCGACGTGCTGTGGAGCCTCGCCCGGGAGATCGGGCTGGATCTGACGCGCTTCGAGACCGACTACGCGGGTGAGGCCTATGAGGCCGTGCTGCGCGACTGCGCGGAAGGCGCGGCGTGGTTCGGCGTGTCCGCACTCCCGACGGTGATCCTCGACGAGAAGGTGTCGCTCGTGGGCGCCGTGCCGGCGGAGCGCTATCGTCTGCTGATCGACTGGATCCTGGCCGGCGAGCCCGGCGGCGTGATTCCGCTGGCGGCGGAGGCGGCCCGCGAAGCCGCGGGCCAGAGTCCGGTGGACGCTCGGGAGTCGGGCCGGTGACGCCGACCGCGACGCCGGTCATTCGCGCGGTCTCCCTCGTGCTCGCGCACGTCCCCAGCTTGGTGCGACTCGGATCGAAGCCGCTCCGGGTGCTGCGCGACGTTGAGCAGCCGATCGCATACCTGCGGCCGTGGCTGCGCGACTGGAAGGCCGCGTGCGGCTACGCCCCGAACCAGGTGTTCATCGGCAACGTCGGCGTGGATGACCTCGCAGGGTGGCCGGCCCCCTGGCACCGCCATCCGGTCGCCGGCGCGTCGCGGTTCGGCCCCGACGGCGAGATCATGCCCGAGGACGAGTTCCTCGGACTCCTCGCCACGAGCGACGGCTTCGGCCTGCTGGCCCTCGACCGGGACGTGGCCGAGCGCGCCCGGATCGCACTCGATGCCCACCCCATGATCGGTCGCGAGTCCGGTCGCCCGACGGTACCGGGTGGTGTCGCTGGCGACGTGCTCCGGGAGCGCGTCGAGCGGCACCACGCGGTGCCACTCGTCGGCGTCGACGGTCAGATCCTCGGCGCCGTGCTGCCCGGCCACGAGGAGGACGACACGCTCACGGGCCAGGTCCTGCTCGAGAACCTCGCGTGCAAGGCGACGGCGGCCCTCGCGCTGCGCCACCTGCTCGCCCGGCCCGGCGCGGTCGCCGCCGCGGACGTCCGCTACGTCATCAACTGCGGCGAGGAGGCGGTGGGTGATCGCTACCAGCGGGGCGGCGGCAACGTCGCCAAGGCGGTGGCGGAGTGGGCGGGGTGCGGGCGCGCGACGGGCAGCGACGTCAAGGCGTTCTGCTGTGGGCCGATGCACGCGCTCATGCTCGCCGGCGCGCTCGTCCGTTCCGGCCTGTATGACGACGTGGTGGTGCTGGCGGGCGGCTCGCTCGCGAAGCTCGGGATGAAGTTCCAGGGCCATGTGAAGCACGAGATGCCGATCGTGGAGGACGTCCTCGCCGGCTTCGCCGCCCACGTGTCGCGCGATGACGGCGTGTCGCCCGTGCTGCGGCTGGACGCGATCGGCCGGCACGAGGTCGCGTCCGGATCGTCGCCGCTCGCGATCGTGAAGGCGCTCTACAGCGAGCCGCTCGCGCGCGTCGGGCTGACGCTGCTCGACGTCGACCGGTTCTCGCTCGAGCTGCACAACCCCGAGGCAACCGAGCCGGCCGGCAGCGGCAACGTCCCGCTCAACAACTACCGGACGCTCGCGAGCCTCGCCGTCATGGACAAGCTGATCGGCCGCGAGGGCATCGACGACTTCGTCCGCACGCGGGGGATGCCGGGGTTCTCGCCGACGCAGGGGCACATCGCCTCGGCAATCCCGTACCTCGGCCACGCGCTCCGCGGGCTCACCGGGGGCGGTTTCACGCGTACGATGTTCACCGGGAAGGGCAGCCTGTTCCTCGGGCGGATGACGCAGCTCTCGGACGGGATCTCACTCGTCCTGGAGCGTAACCCGGCGCGCGCCAGCGGGTGAGGAGCGACCGAACCGCAACGCGAGGTCGAGGAGCGCCCGGCTTTGCCGGGCGCGACGAACGGGGGGGGTGTGGGGGGCCCATTCGGGGCCCCCCACCTCTATAAAGGACGACACCATGGAGCATCGAGGCAAGAAGGGGATTTCGCTCGGCGAGCGC
Source organism: Methylomirabilia bacterium (assembly GCA_041493815.1). GTDB lineage: Bacteria > Methylomirabilota > Methylomirabilia > Rokubacteriales > CSP1-6 > AR5. The sequence goes on along the minus strand of JBGPZN010000199.1, from coordinate 8 downwards.
GACCGCGT
>JBGPZN010000279.1:0-4948 GCA_041493815.1 Methylomirabilia bacterium | reverse complement strand
CTGCGCGACCTGGGCATCCGCCCCTTCTTCTGCGTGAACCACGGGCCCACGACGTCCATGTACTACCGCGACCCCGACGGCAACCGCGTCGAGCTGCAGATCGACAACTTCGCCACGGCCGAAGAAGGCCAGGCCTGGATGCACTCCCCGGCGTTCGACGCGAACCCGATCGGCGTCGAGTACGATCCCGATCAGCTGGTGAGCCGGTTCCGCGCCGGCGTACCGGTGGCCGAGCTGGTCATTCGCGGCTAGCGGCCGTCTTCGACCGGCTCGCGATGGAGACTCGGCCTCCCGGCCTCAGACTGCGACAGCGGGCCGCCGTCTCGGGGCGCGTCCGCGCTGCCCTCCCGCCGAACCTGCAGCGCTACGCCGACACCGGCGAGGCGCTGATCGCCGAGCCGTTCCGCGGCGTCACCGCGGAGGGCACCGCCGTCGCCGGTCTCTTCCCGCTGCAGCCGACCGGCGTCTCCACGCGCCCCCTGCTGGCGGCGGCCGAGGCCTGGCTGGCCTCGCTCGGTGACGAGCAGCGGCGGCGCGTACGCTTCGATCTGGACACCGACGCCTGGCGCCGCTGGAGCAACATCCATCCCTTCGTCATGCGCCACGGTGTCGCGCTCGACGAGCTGACGCCCGCGCAGCGCGCGCACGCCCTCGCGCTCCTGCACGAGAGCCTGAGCGCATCGGGCTGGAAGACCGCGCGCGACGTCATGCGCCTGAACGAGTTCGTGCGCACGCTCACCGGCAGCGACGCGGAGTACGGCGAGTGGCTCTACTGGCTCAGCGTGATGGGCACGCCGTCACCGGCCACGCCGTGGGGCTGGCAGCTCGATGGCCACCATCTGATCGTCAACTGCCTCGTCCTTGGCGATCAGGTCGTCATGACGCCGATGTTCATGGGCTCGGAGCCGGTGGCGGCCGAGACCGGACCGTACGCCGGCACGCGGGTGTTCGAGACGGAGGAGCGGCAGGGGCTGGCGCTCATCCGCGCCTTCACGCCGGAGCAGCGGCGGCGGACCATCCTGAGCAGCGAGCTGCCCGGCGAGGTCTTCACCGCGGCCTTCCGCGACAACTTCGAGATGAAGTACGAGGGCATCCGCTTCGGGGATCTGTCGAGCGTCCAGCAGCGGCTGCTGCTCGAGGTGCTCGAGACCTACGTCGGCCGCCTCCGCCCCGGCCACGCCGAGATCAGGCTGGGGGAGGTGAAGAGGCACCTGGCCGACACGTGCTTCGCGTGGATGGGCGGCGTCGACGAGGAGAGCGCGTTCTACTACCGGCTGCACAGCCCGGTCATCCTGATCGAGTTCGATCATCAGCGCGGGATCGTCTTCGACAACGACGCCCCGTCGCGCCACCACATCCACACGGTCGTGCGCACGCCCAACGGCAACGACTACGGCCGCGATCTCCTCCGCCAGCACCACGCGCGCTTCGATCACGCGCGCGCCGACCACCGCCACTGACCGCCTCGGCCGAAGGGGTCGAGTACTCTCTTTTTCAAAGTTATTGACATATGGATGTCCAGGGGCGTACATCTCGGCATATGAGCCTGACGCCGCCGGCCCCCGCCGAGCGCAGCCCGGTCGCCCTCCACGAGCGGGCCGTGGCCGACCTGCGCTTCATCCGGCAGACGATGGAGGGCACCGCCGCATTCACCACTCTGTCGGGGGCCGGGCTCGTCGTCATCGGGCTGAGCGCGCTGGCGGCCGGCGCCGTGGCCGGCCGCGCGCCGGGGGCCACCTGGCTCGGCGTGTGGGTGGCCGAAGCGGTCCTGGCGGTGGCGGTCGGGGTCCTGACCACGGCGTGGAAGACACGCACGGCGCGGCTGCCTCTGCTGGCGGGGCCGCTGCGCAAGTTCGGTCTCGCACTCGGCGCCCCGTTGCTGGTCGGCACCGTGCTGACGATCGCGCTGGCGCGGGCGGGGTTCCACGCAGTCCTTCCGGGCGCCTGGCTCATGCTCTACGGCAGCGGACTCTTGGCCGGCGGAGCCTTCTCGATCCGCCTGGTGCCGGTCATGGGCGCATGCTTCCTCGGGCTGGGCGTGGCGACGACGCTGGCGCCGGCTGCGCTCGGGTCGCCCGCGCTGCTGGTGGGCTTCGGCGGATTGCACGTGGTCTTCGGGCTGCTCGTCGCGCGAGGCCACGGTGGCTGAGCCGGCGCGACGGCGGGCCAGGGAGCGCGCGGCCGCGCCGGCGGCGGCGCCCCGCAAGGCGCGGGGCGCGGCCCATCGCGACCTCGACGCCCTGTTGCACCATCGCCTGCGGCTCGGGCTGGTGAGCGCGCTGGCGGCCGCCGATTCGCTGTCGTTCAACGACCTCAAGGGGCTGCTCGACATCTCGGACGGCAACCTCAGCGTCCACGCCCGGAAGCTCGAGGAGGCCGGCTACGTGACGTGCACCAAGACGTTCGAGAACCGGCGGCCGCGCACCGACTACCGGCTGACCGCGGCCGGTCGCCAGGCGCTCGGGCGCTACCTCTCTCACATGGAGGCGATCATCCGCGCCGCCAAGGACACCCTCGGGCGCTGAGCCCGGTCATTTTTTTTGCGAGGTCACTTTATCATGACAAGTACTTCTGGATCTCAGGCTGGCGTGCACGTCGCGATCATCATGGACGGCAACGGGCGATGGGCCACGGCGCGCGGGCTGCCGCGCACGGCCGGCCACCTGCGCGGGGCCGACGCCGTCCGGCGCACGGTGGAGGCGGCGCCGGACCTCGGCGTCCGCACGCTCACGCTCTACGCCTTCTCGGGCGACAACTGGCAGCGGCCGGCCGCCGAGGTGCGGACGCTGCTGCGGCTTTTCGCCCGCCACCTGCGCTCGGAGACGTCGACGCTGGCGGCGCGCGGCGTGCGCCTGCGCGTCATCGGCCGGCGCGACCGCCTCCCGGCCGCGCTGGTGGCGGCGATCGTCCGGGCCGAGGGGCAGACCGCCGGCGGCCGTCTCCTCGATCTCCGCATCGCCATCGACTATTCCGCGCGCGACGCGATCGTGCGCGCCGCGAGCCGCCTGACGCCCGGCGAGACCGGGCGCGCGGCGTTCGCGGGGCGGCTGGCCGAGGCCTGCGGCGCCGACGGGACGCCCGACGTGGACCTCGTGGTGCGCACCGGCGGCGAGCGCCGGCTGAGCGATTTCCTGCTCTGGGAGAGCGCCTACGCCGAGCTCTACTTCACGCCGCGCGCGTGGCCCGACTTCGGTCGCGGCGATCTGGCCGCCGCGATCGCGGAGTTCCGCGGCCGCACGCGCAGGTTCGGCGGGCTCACGGCCGGCAAAGACCGTTCCGCCGCGGCAGGCCGGAAGTGAGCCGCGGCTTTCTCCCGCGGGAGATGGTGCAGGCGCCCTGGCTCGATCCCGCGCTGCCGGCGACACCGGCGACGCTGCGCCGGGCGCTGCTGATCAACCCGTTCTACCCCAAGGATCCCCACGCCAGCTTCGGCAAGCACGTCCTCACGCCGACGCTCGCCCTCACCAGCGTGGCGGCGGCAACACCCACCCACTGGCAGGTCGAATACTGGGACGAGAACCTCCTCCAGGGCCGGCCCCCGTTCTCGCCGATGCCCCAGGTCGTTGGCATCAGCGTGCACCTGACGTTCGCGCGCCGCGCCTACGAGCTGGCCGCGTGGTACCGCGCCCGCGGTGCCCGGGTGGTGCTGGGCGGGCTGCACGTCCTCTCCTGCGCCGACGAGGCGGCCCCGCACGCCGATGCGCTGGCCGTGGGCGACGGCGTGCAGCTCTGGCCGCGCATCCTGGCCGACGTCGAGCGGGGCACGCTGGCGCCGCGCTACGAGGCCACCTGGGAGACCGCCTACCGCGATGATCCCGCGCCGCGCCGCGACCTGCTGCCGCGGCGAAGCTTCCTGACGACGACGAGCCTGATCGCCACGCGCGGCTGCCACAACCGGTGCGGCTTCTGCTACCTCGCCACCGACGGCCTGCGCATGCCCTACCGGATGCGCGACCCCGAGCAGGTCGTCGCCGAGCTCCTGGCCGACGGCCAGCCCTACGCGGTATTCGTGGACAACAACCTCGGCTCGCGCCCCGACTACCTGCGCGCCCTCTGCCGGGCCCTGGCCCCGCTGGATCGCATCTGGAGCGCGGCGGTCACGCTCGACGTCACCGACGACCCCACGCTGGTCCGCGAGATGGCGCTGGCCGGCTGCACCGGCGTGTTCATCGGCTTCGAGTCGCTGACCGACGAGAACCTGGCGGTCAGCCGCAAGAAGACGCCGCGGGCCGCCGACTACGCGCGGCGGGTCCGCCTGCTGCACGAGCACGGCATCCAGGTGAACGGCAGCTTCGTGCTCGGCTTCGACGCCGACTCACCGGAGGTCTTCGAGCAAACGGCGGAGTGGATCGAGGCCAATCGCCTCGAGTGTGCGACGTTCCACATCCTCACGCCGTACCCGGCGACGCCGCTGTACCACCGGCTGGAGCGCGAGGGCCGCCTGCTGCATTCCGACTGGTCACGCTACGACACCGCCCACGTCGTGTTCCGCCCGTGCCGGATGACGGTGGAGCAACTCGCCGAGGGCTACGCCTGGCTCTACCGGCGCCTGTTCTCGCACGCCTCGATCTGGCGGCGGCGGCCGCTCGACTGGCGGGCGGTGGCGCCGTACCTGGCGATGTCGTACCTCTACAAGCGCTCCAACCGGTTCTGGCACCTGCTCATCCGCGCGAACGTCACTCACGCGGTGTGGCGGCCACTGGTGGAGCTGACACGACGGCGGCACGTGCGCTTCCGGCGGCGGCTCGCCGTGCGGACGGAGACGGTGGGCGCCGGCAGCGTGGTCACCGCGGGGGTGTGAGCGGCCGGCGCTCGGCCAGGAACGCGGCGAGGCGACGGCGCAGCTCGGCCGGCATCTCGGTGCGGCCGGCCCGGCCGACGGTCGTCACCGTCCGCCGGTAGGTGGCCAGGTAAGCGCGGCACGGCTCGCACAACTCGAGATGGGCCT
>JBGPZN010000400.1:0-3643 GCA_041493815.1 Methylomirabilia bacterium | reverse complement strand
GGTGAGCGTCTCCTGCACGCGGCTGCTCACGGCGCTCTCGCGCTCGTGCACGCGCATCGAGTGCCGGGTCATCGGACGGTCGAGCCGCCGGATCAACAGGATCAGCGGCCCCGCGATGGCCAGCGCGGCGACGGTCACGCGCCAGTCGAGCAGGGCCATGACGACGGCGATGCCGGCGAGCGTGAGCGTGGCGGTGGTGGCGGGGACGATCGCATTGTTGAGCAGCGTCTGCACGGCGTAGGTGTCCCAGGCGACGCGGTAGAGCGAGTCGCCGATCTTCGTGGCGTCGTGGAACGCCAGCGAGAGCCGCTGCAGATGCTCGAAGACCGCGCAGCGCAGCCGGAAGACCATGCGGAGGGCGGCCCGGATCACGACGTTGGTGCCGAGCATGGCCAGCGCGCCGACGACGAGCTGCAGCCCGACCATGGCCGTCACCAGCACGCCGAGCAGCGCCGTCTTCGACAGCGTCGACAGTGTCGCCAGCGCCGCCGGCGGCGGCTGGGAGCCGAGCACGGAGTCGATCACCAGCTTGAGCGGCCACGGCTGCAGGAGCGCGGCCGCGGCAGATCCCACCAGCAGCGCCAATCCGGCGGCCACGCGCGCGCCCTCGCCGCGCCGGGCGAGGGCGAGCAGGCGGGCGCCTGCGCGGACCGTCGACATCAAGAACTGGTCTCGCCGTCCAGGGTCTCGCGAACGGTGGCCATGGCGGCCCCGCACTCGCGGACCGCCGCCACCGCGAGCGCCGCGGCGGTCGTGGCCAGCACGCCGGTCGCCACGCCGGCGCCGTCGAGCACGGCGAGCAGCGCGCCCGCGCCCAGCACCGCCAGCGTGCCGATCACCGCGGGGCGATAGCGCGGCCGGGCGCGGAAGCGCACCATCTGTTGCCCCTGGCCGTGCTCCTCGATCGCGAGCAGCACCCGCACGGCGCTGAGCCCGCCGGCCCGGACTTCGAGATCCCAGCCGTCGTAGTCTCCGCCGCGCGCGACGAGACGGCCGTCCATGCCCAGGAGCGCCTCGACGCGCTGCAGGCGCGCCTGGGGCGATTGCCACTTCTCCGTCCACGCGTTCCACGTGCGCGCGCGCGGGAGCGCGAAGCCGCCGGGGCCGTGCCGTCGCCACAGCGTCAGCGCGCTGCGCAAGCGTCCGCGCAGACGGGCGAGCGGCTGGAGCAGGTGGAGCAGCGCCGTGAGCGCGTGCAGACCCAGCGTGCGATGGCGCGGGCGCCGCTCGGTGAACGAGGCGCGGGCGCCGCTGATGGCGGCCTGGGCCAGCGAGGCGGCCATGGCGAGCGCGCAGAGCGGCGCCGCCGCCAGCAACGGCCGCCACGCCGTGCCCAGCAGCGACAGCACGGCCAGGGCCGTGATGCACAGGTACCACTCCGGCATCAGCAGCACGCTCGCCAGCGCCAGCTGCGGCACGCGATAGACGGACTGAAAGGGCGCGCTGCCCCAGGTGCCGTGATAGATGCGCGTGCGGTGGGCGAGCGCCTGCGTGAGCCCCTTGCCGTAGAGCCGGCCCGTCCACGACACGTGGCCGGCGGCGTTGTATTTCTCCGGCCACTTCCGCTCCAGCAGCGCCTCGGCGTCGCCGTAGCCGACCTGCTGGCGGAGGTAGGCGAGGATCGAGTTGCGGCGATGATGCCAGACCATCGCGGCGGCGCTGAAGCCGAGCGTCCAGCCGCGTTCTTGCAGACGCCAGCAGACGTCCACGTCGTCACCGGCCCGGCGGAACAGCGGATCGAAGCCGCCGACGGCCTGCAGCCGCTCCTTGCGGAACGCCATGTTGCAGCCGGGGATGTGCTCGGCGACGTCGTCCGAGAGCAGGACGTGGATCGGCCCCCCCGGCGCGTTCGCCACGCAGGCGGCGAGGGGACCGTCGCCGGGCGGTGGGATGTTGGGGCCGCCGATGCCGGCGTGGTCGGTCGTCATGAACGCCGTCGCCAGGTAGGTGAGCCAGTGCGGATCGGGGTAGGCGTCGTCGTCGATGTAGGCGACGATCTCGCCGGCCGCAGCGGCCAGGCCGAGGTTGCGCGCGGCGCTCAGCCCCTGGTTGGGTGTGCTGATCACGCGCACCCCGAACGCGCGGGCGATGTCCGCGGTCGTGTCCGTCGAGCCGTCGTCGATCACGAGGACCTTGTACGACGGGTACTCGAGCCGACCCAGCCACTCCAGCGTGTTGCGGATCGTCCGCGAGCCGTTGTAGCTGCACACGACGACCGTGATGGTGGGCCACTCGCGGTTCTTCGGGCACGGCAGCTCCGCCACCGCGTCGACGACGGCGCCGAGCGCGGGCTTGGGGCTTCGATCACGCCGGGTGAGGCCGAAGGCCCAGTCGTGGATGTCGACGCCGCCGCAGTACCACTCGTCGGTCCACGCGAACACGAACGCGCCCGCCGCGCCGCTCGCGAACACCGAGCCGAGCTGCCGCTCGAGGCCGCGCGCCTGGCCGGCCTCGCCGTGGCGCAGGCTGTCGAGACCCATCTCGCCCATGAGCAGCGGCCGGTCGCCCGCGATGTTGTGTAGTCGCGCGAGATAGGCGGCGAGCCGCTCGGTCGATTCCAGGTAGACGTTGAAGCAGACGAAATCGAGGAACGGCAGCTCGAGATACTCCGTCGTCGGGTAGTTCACGTACGTCACCAGCGCGCCGGCATCCGCGTCCTTGACCGCCTCGTAGAGCCGCCGCAGGTGACGCTCGATCGCCGGCGCGCCGTGCCAGCGCACGATCGGCGCCGGGATCTCGTTGCCGATGGAGACGGCCAGCAGCGCCGGATGCTCCGCGTAGAGGCGCACCGTCGCCCGCAGCGTCTGCTCGATGGCGCGGGCCCGGCGGGGATCGCCCAGGAAGGCGACGTGTTGCGGCCACCAGAGCCCGACCATCACGCGCAGGCCCTGGTCGGCGGCGAGGTCGAGCAGCCACACGGGCGGCGCCGTGTACGTGCGGACCGCGTTGAAGCCGGCGGCGGCGATCTGCGCGAAGTCCCGTCGCACCGTGGCCGGCGCCGGGTACAGCATGCCGCCCGCGGTCGGCCGGAAAGTGCCGTACGTCACGCCTCTGACCCACAGCTTGGTGCCGCCGGCATGGAGAAACTTGCCGGGGGCGGAGGGACGTGCCGCGGACCACAAGTCGTTCAGCAAATCGTACCCGCGTGCCGCGAAACGCGGGACGCCGGGTCAGTATAGGCAGGCAACGGGCGTGCCGCCACCTGGAGGGCCACGGCGACGGGAGGTTTCGACCCTGGTCGCGAGCCCGCGGTCAGGCTTTCGAGACTTGCACCGCCGCCAGGCGCTCGATGATCTGCACGACCGCGCTGGTGTCCATGTCGGCCAGACCGGCGGCCAGCGCCGCCTGCTGGTAGCGCTGGGCCACATTCGAGAAGCTGACCGGCACGTGCAGTTCCTTGGCGATGGTGTTGAACGTGTCCAGGTCCTTGTTCATGAGCTGGATCTTGAAGCCGGGTTCGAACTTGCGGGGGACGAGCGCGGTGGGGATGCGCTCGAGCGCCTTGCTGCCGCCGCTGCTGGCCTTGACCACCTCGTACACGATCATCGGGTCGAGGCCGGCCTTCACGCCGAGCACCACGCCCTCCATCATGGCCAGCGAGTTCACGCAGGCCATCATGTTGTTGATGGCCTTCACCGTGTTG
>JBGPZN010000480.1:0-3003 GCA_041493815.1 Methylomirabilia bacterium | reverse complement strand
GGTTCAGGCCCTTGCCGGCCCCCCCGGTGAAGGCGTTGACGGCGCCCATGAACATGTTGTCGCTGATCTTGTCGAGGTGCCCACGGTAGCGGAGCCACGGCCCGGCCGGCGAGATGTGGTCGGTCGTGGTCTTGCCCTTGGTCTTGACCAGGATCGGCAGGTCGATGAAGTCCTTGCCGTCCCAGGCCGGGAACGGCCCGAGGAGCTGCAACCGCTCACTCTTGTCGGAAATCTCGATGCGCACCGCGTCCGGGTTGGCGGCCGGCGGCTCCAGCCCGGTGGTGCCGCTCACGAATCCCTGGCGCGGCAGCTCCTCGGCCTCGGGCGGCGTCAGCCGCACCTTGCTGCCGTCCGGCGCCGTCAGCGTGTCGGTGAGCGGGTTGAACTCGAGCGTGCCGGCCAGGGCCAGCGCGGTGACGATTTCGGGGCTGGTGATGAACGACAGCGTGGAGGCGCTGCCGTCGTTGCGCCCCGGGAAGTTCCGGTTGAACGAGCTGACGATCGTATTCGTCTGATCGGGTCCGATGTCGGTTCGTTTCCATTGTCCGATACACGGACCACAGGCATTGGCGAGGACCGTCCCCCCGATCTTCGTGAAGCTGTCGACGACGCCGTCGCGCTTGACCGTCTGGAACACGCGCTCGGAGCCCGGCGTGACGAGGAATTTCGCCGTGGCCTTCAGGCCCGCCTTCGCCCCCTGCATGGCGATGTGCTCGGCGCGGCGCATGTCCTCGTAGGAGGAGTTCGTGCAGGAGCCGATGAGGGCGTTGGTGATGGTCGCCGGCCACTTGTTCTCGCGCGCCTCGGCGGCCAGCCTGGAGATGGGCCGGCCGCGGTCGGGCGAGTGGGGGCCGACGACGTGCGGCTCCAGCGTGTCGAGGTTGATCTCGACGATCTCGTCGTAGAACTTCTCGGGCGCGGCCAGGATCTCGCGGTCGGCGACCAGATGCTCGCGGTGCTCCTCGGCCAGCGTGGCGATGTCGGCGCGCTCGGTGGCGCGCAGGTAGGCCGCCATGCGCAAGTCGAACGGGAACAGCGAGGTGGTGGCGCCCAGCTCGGCGCCCATGTTGCAGATCGTGCCCTTGCCGGTCGCGCTGATCGACTCCGCACCCGGCCCGAAGTACTCCAGGACCTTGTTGGTGCCGCCCCTCACGGTCAGCAGCGTGCACAGATAGGTGATGACGTCCTTGGGCGCCGTCCAGCCGGCGAGCTTGCCGGTGAGGTGGATGCCGATGAGCCTGGGGTGCAGCACCTCCCACGGCAGCCCGGCCATCGCCTCGCCGCAGTCGGCCCCGCCCACGCCGATGGCCACCATGCCGAGGCCGCCGCCGTTCGGCGTGTGCGAGTCGGCGCCGATCATCAGGCCACCGGGGAACGCGTAGTTCTCCAGCACCACCTGGTGGACGATGCCGGCCCCGGGCCGCCAGAAGTCGATGCCGTACTTCAGCGCCGCCGAGCGGAGGAAGTTGTAGACCTCCTCGTTCTCCTTGATGGCGCGCTGCAGGTCGTCGGCGGCGCCGGACTCCGCGCGGATCAGATGGTCGCAGTGCAGCGACGACGGCACCACGACGCTCTTGCGGCCCGACATCATGAACTGGAAGAGCGCCATCTGACCGGTGACGTCCTGCAGCGCCACCCGGTCGACGCGCAATCTGAGAATCGCCTTGCCACGCTCCCACACCTGGGCGTCGAAGTCCCAGCAGTGCGACGCGAGGATCTTCTCGGTGAGGGTCAGCGGCCGCCCGAAGCTCCGGCGAGCGTGAGCGATGCGGTCGGCCATGGAGGCGTAGAGCGGGCGGACATTCGAGACAGACATCACAGCCTCCCTTTTCGCGGGCAAAAAGAGCGCCTCCCCACCTCGCGGGCGGGAGGCGTCGTAAACGACGGATTACTCTAACGCGGTGCGCTGTTAGCGTCAAGGATGGTACAAGAGGAGCGTGCCGAACCCGACCCTACCGGCCATTCGCGACGCGCGCGAGGCGGACCTCGCCCGCATCGTGGCGATCTACAACGAGGCGATCCCGGGCCGCCGCGCCACCGCCGACACCGAGCACGTCTCGGTCGCGAGCCGGCAGCCGTGGTTCCGCGAGCACTCGCCCGAGCGCCGGCCGTTGTGGGTGGGCGAGCGTGAGGGCAGCATCATCGGCTGGCTGTCGTTCCAGTCGTTCTACGGGCGCCCGGCTTACGCGGCGACGGCCGAGGTGAGCGTCTACGTGAGCGCCGCCGTCCAGCGCAGCGGTGTGGGCCGCCAGCTGCTGGCCCGGGCCATCGAGCGCGCGCCCGGACTGGGGCTGACCACGCTCGTGGCGTTCGTCTTCGGTCACAACGAGCCGAGCCTGCGCCTCTTCGAGGCCGTCGGGTTCGCGCGCTGGGGGAACTTGCCACGGGTCGCGCAGCTCGACGGCGTCGAGCGGGACCTGGTCATCCTGGGGCGACGCCTCTGACTGGAGGAGCCACCGTGTCGTCACGTCACGATCGCCTCGCGCTGCTCGACCGTTACCTGCGCATCCCCACCATCAGCCGCCAGGTCACGCCCGCCATGGTCGAGGACGTGCGCGCGTTCTGGCGCGACGTCGGCCTCGACCTCGAGCTGCTGCCCGTGCCCGACGGCACCGGCACGCCGGCGCTGTGGGGCGAGATTCCGGGGCCGGCCGGCGCACCGACGCTGCTGCTCTACGGCCACTACGACGTCCAGCCCACCGGCGACCTCGAGCGCTGGCGCTGGCAGGACGTCGCCTGCAAGCCGTTCGAGCCGACGTACTTCCACGGGGGCCGGCCCGTCGACCCGCGCACGCTCGACGCGCGCGGGCTCGACGACGTCACGGTGGTGGCGCGCGGCGGCGCCGACAACAAGGGCCAGCACCTCGCCAACGTCCTCGGCGCGCTCGACGCCGCCCGGGCCGGGCGCGCGCAGTGGCGGGTGCGCATCATCCTCGACGGCGAGGAGGAGCACGGCAGCCCCAACCTCGACGCCATCGCGCGCGCCCATCGCGACCGGCTGGC
>JBGPZN010000221.1:0-6020 GCA_041493815.1 Methylomirabilia bacterium | reverse complement strand
TCGGAGCCAGCAACCTTCTAAGGCAGGCCACCCACGTCCCGAGCCGTCCTCGCGGCCCCCGCTACAACCATGAAGCCCAAGTTCATCGTCGGCGGGCTCGTCATCGCCCTCGCCCTCGGCTACATGATCTGGGCCGGCGTCACCCAGTCGGCCGTCTACTTCGTGACGCCCTCGGAGCTCTCGGCGGTGCCGGTGCACGGCAAGGCCTACCGACTCGGCGGCCTCGTGGAGCGCGGCACGCTGAGATGGAATCCGGCCACGCTCGACCTCACGTTCAGCGTCTCCGACGGCAAGAGCGTCGTGCCCGTCCGCCACAAGGGCGCGCCGCCCGACCTGTTCGGCGAGGGTCGCGGCGCGGTGGTCGAGGGCCAGTGGACGCGGGAGGGGTATTTCAAGGCGACCCAGATCCTGGCCAAGCACTCCGAGGAGTACAAGGCGCCGCACGACACGAAGGAGGCCCAGTCCAGGGGCCTCATCAAGACGCTGGAGAAAGGCGAACGATGATTCCCGAGGCCGGCTCCGGCGCGCTGATTGTGGCCCTGATCCTCGCCCTGTACGGCGCGGTGGCGGCGGCGGTGGGCGGCCGTCGAGGACGCCCGGCGCTGGTGGAGTCCGCGCAGCACGCGGCGCTCGGCGTCTTCGCGCTGCTCACGGCCGGCGCGCTCCTGTTGATCTACGCATTCCTGTCCTTCGACTTCTCGGTCCGCTACGTCGCTAACAACACCAATCTGGGCACTCCGTTCTACTACCGCATCACCGCGTTGTGGGGCGCGTTGGAGGGCTCCATCGTGCTGTGGGGGTGGATGCTGAGCGTCTACACGCTCATCGTGATCCTCCGCCACCGGACGAGCGCGCGTGAGCTGTACCCGTGGGTCCTGTCGGTGATGCTGTCCGTGGTCTCCTTCTTCCTCCTGGTGATGACGGTGGCGGCGCCGGTGTTCGCGCGCATGACGCCGATCCCCCCCGACGGCCGCGGCCTCAATCCGCTGCTGGAAGACTCCGGGATGATCACGCACCCGGTGGCGCTCTACCTCGGCTTCACCGGCTTCACGGTGCCGTTCGCCTTCGCGGTGGCCGCGCTGATCACCGGCCGGGTCAGCGACTTCTGGATTACCACCACGCGACGGTGGACCATCGTGGCCTGGTACTTCCTGTCGCTGGGCCTGCTCATCGGCGGCTGGTGGAGCTATCACGTGCTGGGCTGGGGCGGCTACTGGGCGTGGGACCCCGTCGAGAACGCCGCCTTCATGCCGTGGCTCACCGGCACCGCCCTGCTGCACTCGGTGATGATCCAGGAGCGTCGGCGCATGCTGCGCCTGTGGAACATCGCGCTGGTGATACTCACCTTCAGCCTCACGCTGTTCGGGACGTTCCTCACGCGCTCGGGGGTGATCGCCTCCGTCCACGCGTTCAGCCAGAGCTCGATCGGCGTCTACTTCCTATCGTTCCTGGCCCTGGTGGTGCTGTCCGGCCTCGGCCTCATCGCCTGGCGCTGGGACACGCTCGGCGCCCAGGGCGAGTTGGACTCGGTCGTCTCCCGCGAGTCGGCCTTCCTGCTCAACAACGTGCTGCTGGTGGCCGCGGCCTTCACCGTGTTCTTCGGCACCGTGTTCCCGCTGCTGTCGGAGGCGGTCCGCGACGTCAAGGTCAGCGTGGGCGCGCCGTTCTTCAACCAGGTAAACGTGCCGCTGTTCCTGTCGCTGATCTTCCTGATGGGCGTGGGCCCGCTCATCGCCTGGCGGCGGGCGTCGCTGGAGAACCTGCAGCGCAACTTCCTGTGGCCGATCGTGATCGGCGTGACGGCGGCGGCGCTGTTCCGGCTGCTCGGCGTCCGCTCCATCCTCGCGGTGGTCACCCTGGCCCTCACGGTGTTCGTGGCGTCGACCATCGGCGTCGATCTCGTCCGCGCCACCCGCGCCCGCCGGGCCATGGGCGAGCGGGCGCTGCCGGCGCTCGGCGGTCTGCTGCTGCGCCACAACCGGCGCTACGGCGGCTTCGTCGTCCACCTGGCCATCCTCGTGGTCGCCGTCGGCGTCACCGGCTCGCAGGCGTGGTCGGTGCACACCGAGACCACCCTCAAGCGTGGCGAGCAGACCGAGCTGGGCGGCTACCGCATCCGCTTCGACGGCCTGCGCGAGAGCCAGGAGTCGAATCACGGCAAGGTCACCGGCACCTTCACCGTCATGAACGGTCGGGCCGCCGGCGCGGTGCTGGAGCCGGCCAAGAAATTCTATCCCCAACAGTCGCCGATCGCCTACGTCGACTACCGCCTCGGGCTGGTGGACGACATCTACCTCGTGCTGGGCGACTTCGCCGGCGACGGCACGTCGGCCACGGTGAAGTTCCAGGTCAACCGGCTGGTCTCGTGGATCTGGATCGGCGGCCTCGTGCTGACGCTGGGTACGGTGCTGGCGGTGTTGCCGGAGCGGCGGAAGGCGGCGTGAGGCGACGACGCTGGCGGTGGCTGTTGCCGCTGACGGCGGTGCCGGTCCTGGCGCTGCTCGCCTACGGCTTCCGCCTCAATCCGCGCGACATCCGCTCGCCGCTGGTGGGCCGGCCGGCGGCGCCCTTCGCGCTGACGTCGTTCGAGGGAGCGCCGATGCAGCTGGGCGCGCTGCGCGGCAAGGTCGTCGTCCTGAACTTCTGGGCGTCGTGGTGCTACCCCGCCTGCTACGAGGAGGCGCCGGTGCTCGAGCGCGGCTGGCGCGCCTATCGCGACCGCGACGTCGTCGTCCTGGGGGTGGACATCCAGGACAAGGACGAGGCCGGCCGCAAGTTCATCCGCGACTTCAGCCTGACCTTTCCTAACGCGCCCGATCCCAGCGGCAAGGTCTCGGTCGACTACGGGGTGTACGGCGTGCCGGAGACGTTCTTCATCGACCGCGCGGGCGCCATCCGCGTGAAGCACGTGAGTGCGGTGACCGACCAGGTCTTCCGCGACACGGTCGAGGCCCTGCTGGCCGAGCCGGCGCCGCGTCGATGAGGGCCACCGTCCTGATGGGGCTGCTCCTGCTGCTGGGCGCGTGGCCGGCGGCCGCCCAGCAACCCTCGCGACCCGTCGATGACCTGCAAGCATACGAGATCGCCTCCGAGCTACGCTGCGTCGTCTGCCAGAACCTCTCGGTCGCCGACTCGCCCTCGGAGATGGCCAACCAGATGCGCGCGATCGTCCGCGAGCGCCTGGCCGCGGGCGAGACACCGGCCCAGGTCCGCCAGTATTTCGTCGAGCGTTACGGCGACTGGATCCTGTTGGCGCCGCCGCGGCGCGGCTTCACCCTGCTCGTCTGGCTGGCGCCGCTGGTCGCGGTGCTGGTGGGCCTGGCGGTGGTCGCACTACTCGTGCGGCGCTGGACGGGCCGGCGGCGCGCGACGCCGCCGCCGGTGGACGCGGCGATGAGCGAGCGCATCCGGCGCGAGCTGGAGCGCGAGCCGTGAGCTCCGCGATCGGCGTGACGCTGGCGGTCATCGCGATCGGCCTGCCCGCCTTCGCCTTCGCGGTGTGGCCGCTGCTGCGCCACCGCGGCGCCCCCGGCCCGCTGCTGCCGCTGCCGGTCGACGCGC
This sequence comes from Methylomirabilia bacterium, assembly GCA_041493815.1. Classification (GTDB taxonomy): domain Bacteria; phylum Methylomirabilota; class Methylomirabilia; order Rokubacteriales; family CSP1-6; genus AR5. Next base: position 2,459 of record JBGPZN010000221.1, on the reverse strand, counting down.
GCGAGCAGCTCGCCGAGGACAAGCGCGTGGCGTTGCGCGCGCTGCGGGAGCTGGCGTTCGAGCACGACGCCGGCCACGTCTCCGACGCCGACTACGCCGATCTCCGCGCCCGCTACGAGTCCGAGACCGCGATCATCCTGATCGAGCTCGATCGGTTGGGGCCGGCATCGGCGGCCGCGCCCGCCGATGCCGGCGCGCCGGCGCCGGCGCCACGCGCGGGCTTTCGCCATCCCGCCGCGATCGCCGTCGCGGCCGTGGCGCTGGTCACGTTCGGCGTGGCGCTCGGCGTCGGCATCGTGCGCTACACCGAGCCCGATCCGATGGCGGGGGCGCCGCCGCCCGGCAGCCGGCCGATGGCGGGCATGGATGCGCCCAGCGCCGGCAACGCCCCGCGGGGGCCGGTGACGCCGGAGATGCTGCAGGGCATGCTGCAGGCGGCGCGGGCCAGCCTGTTCGCGCGCCGCTACAACGAGGCGATCGCCGCCTACCAGGCCGTCCTCAAGCGCGATCCCAATAACGTGGACGCCATGACGCACATGGGATTGATCGCCGCGATCGCCGCCCAGGGCGAGCACGGAGCCGAGATGGTGGACCGGGCACTGGATCTCTTCGATCACGCGCTGGCGCTCGATCCCAACTATCCGCCGGCGCTGCTCTACCGCGGTCAGGTGCTCTACGAGGTGCGCAAGGACGTGCCGGGCGCGATCAAGACCTGGGAGAAGTTCGTCAAGGTGGCCCCGCCCGGCGAGGACCGCGAACGCGTGGTCAAGATGCTGGCCGACGCCCGCGCCCAGACGGGCGGCAAGCGCTAGCAGGCTGCTGAAAAAGGCCCATCTGCTTCGTTGGCGCCCTCAGCCGCACGCTCAACGTACAGGGAGTCCGCCTCGCGTGCGGCCATCGGGCGCCGCCTCGCATCTGGGCCTGTTTGAGCAGCCTGCGGGGTTTTCCGCAGCCTGCGGGGTTTTCCGCAACCTGCTAGCCCGCCTCAGCGCTTCGCGGCGCCGGACGACGCCCGCTTCACCGACAGCGGCACCGCCAGCACGGACTCGCCCTTCATCACGATCACGGGGACGGTCCAGATCGCCTCGACCCTCACCGTGCGGCCCTCGCGGGTGACGATCAGGTCGCTCTCGGTGAGGGGCACGCCGGCCTCGCTGGTGGCGGCCATGATCCGGCCCTTGATCTCTTTCTCGGGCACGGCCTCGATGCCGTCCTTGGTGATGACCTCGTCGACCGCGTTGTTGACGGCGACCCACGACCATGCGGCGATCATGCCCGAGTAGGCCCCGTAGCACAGCGCCACGATCACCAGGCCCCACAGGAAGATCTTCATGCGCGGGTCACGCGGCGCCGGCGGTCACGGGTCCTTGGGAAGATAGACCCAGATCTTGCCGGCGGCCGGCAGGCCGAGCGTGATCGACTGCCCATCGCCCGACACCGTGACCGTTCCCGCCCACGGCGCGACCTCGGTGATCTTCAACCGCCGGCCCGGACGCACGTTGTGACGCCACAGGTACTCGAGCAGGTTCTTGTCCGCCTCGGCTTCCTCGGTGATGCGCTCCACCACGACGGCGGCGCCCTCACGGGCCTGGGCCAGCGGGAACGGCTCGAAGCGCACCGCCGGGCGCGGCATGCCGGGGATCGGATTGCCGTGCGGGCACGTGGACGGCATGCCGAGCATCTCGGCCAGCCGGTCCTCGACCCGGGGCGAGAGCGCGTGCTCGAGGCGATGGGCCTCCTCGTGGGCGTCGGTCCAGTTCAGCCCGAGCGTGTCGGTGAGCCAGCGCTCGAGCAGACGGTGGCGCCGGGCCATGACCTCGGCGACCTGACGGCCCTTCGTAGTGAGGGTCAGCTCCTTGCCCCGGCCGACCTTGACGTGACCGCCGCGGCTCATGCGCTGGACCGACTCGGTCACCGCCGGGGCCGAGATGCCCATGTGCTTGGCCAGCCGGGCGCCGATCACCGGCTTGCCGCTGCCGGCCAGATCGTAGATCGCCGCCAGGTAGTCCTGGACCGAGGAGGTGGTGTTGCCGCTGCTGCCGCCCTTGTTTTTTAGGGTTGACGACTTCGCCATATTAGGATTACCTAATGCTCCGGGTCGCTCCGCTGCACCGAGTATATCTGAGAAAGGAACGCTCATGCGACGGACATCGCTCACACGCGGGCTGGCGGCCGCGCTCGGGGCCGTGGCGGCCCTCGTCCTGCTGCCCGCCCCCTCCCCCGACGCGCAGGGGCCCGAGGTCGTCGTGTACTCCGCCCGGCACTACGGCCAGGAGGCGGCCTTCGAGGCTTTCACCAAGAGGACCGGCATCGCCGTGAAGGTCCTGACCGGCCAGACCGGTGAGCTGTTCGAACGCCTGAAGGCCGAGGGCGAGCGCACGCCGGCCGACGTGCTCGTCACCGTCGACGCCGGCAACCTGTGGAACGCCGCCCGCGGCGGCCTCCTGGCCAGGATCGAC
>JBGPZN010000023.1:0-15074 GCA_041493815.1 Methylomirabilia bacterium | reverse complement strand
GCCGACGTGCCGGGCGGCTTCCGGGTCGAGTCGGGCCGCGCGAAGTGGGCCGAGGGGCACATCCCCGGCGCCGGCTTCGTCGATCTTCAAGAAGAGCTGTCGGACCGGACCTCCAAGCTGCGCTTCATGATGCCGCCGGCGGCGCAGTTCGCCGAGGCGATGGGGCGTGCGGGGGTCGGCGATGGCGTCCGCGTGATCCTCTACGACCGCGCCGTCAACATGTGGGCAGCGCGCATCTGGTGGATGCTGCGCGCGTTCGGCTTCGACGAGGCCGCCGTGCTGAATGGCGGCTTCAAGAAGTGGACGGTGGAAGGACGGCCGATCGCCACCGACATGGGCGCGCGCCCCGCGCGCACGTTCGCGCCGCGCCCACGCCCGGCGCTGATGGCCGACAAGGCCGGCGTGCTCGCCGCGCTCGGCGAGTCCAAGGCGTGCGTGCTGAACGCGCTCACCGAGGAGCAGCATCGCGGGACGGGCGGCACCGCCTACGGTCGTCCGGGCCGCATCGCCGGCAGCGTGAACGTGGCCGCTCGCGACCTGGTGGACCCGAAGACCCACGCCTACCTGGCCGCTGACGTCTTGCGCGCGAAGTTCCAGGCGGTGGGCGCCCTCGACGCCAAGCGCGTGGTCACCTACTGCGGCGGCGGCATCGCGGCCTCGAGCGACGCTTTCGTGCTCACGCTGCTCGGCCGCGACGACGTCGCGGTCTACGACGCCTCGCTGTCGGAGTGGGCGACCGACCCCTCGCTCCCGATGGATCGCGGCTGAGATGGCCACCTCAGACCTCGGCCGCGTCGCCCTGGCCGGCGGGTAAGTCCCGCAGCGGGGATGGCCGCCCGCGCGCGATTGCTGGTGGTCGACGACGAGGCCGAGATCCGTGAGCTGCTGAGCGAGATGTTGACGGCCTGGGGCCACGAGGTCGTCGCCGCGGCCGGGGGCCGCGAGGCCGTCGAGCTCGTCAGCGCGCAGCTGTTCGAGGCGGTCCTGCTCGATCTCTATCTCGGTCCCGACAGCGGGGCGGACGTGCTGCGCGAGATCCGCGCCACCGACACCACGCTGGACGTCGTCGTGATGACCGGGTTTCCGACCGTGGAGACGGCGGTGCAAGCGCTCCGTGACGGCGCCGCCGACTATCTCACCAAGCCCCTGAACCTGGAGGAGCTGCGTCACGTCCTCGGGCGCGTGCTGGAGCGGCGGGTGTTGCGCCGCGAGGTGAGCGCGCTGCGCCAGCAGCTCGGCGAGCAGCTGACCGGTCGCGAGCTGCTCGGCTCCTCGCCGGCGATGCAGCAGGTGAAGGAGATGCTGGGCCGGGTCGCCGCCAACGACACCTCCGTGCTCATCGAGGGCGAGAGCGGCACCGGCAAGGAGCTGGCGGCCGCGGCGATCCACCGGGGATCGCTGCGCAGCCGGGGTCCGTTCATCCCCGTGAACTGCGCGGCCATCCCGGGCGATCTTCTCGAGTCGGAGTTCTTCGGCCACGTGCGGGGCGCGTTCTCGGGCGCGGTCGCCGACGCGCTGGGGCTGTTTCGCTCGGCCGACGGCGGCACGATGTTCCTCGACGAGGTGGGCGAGCTGCCGCTCAGCCTGCAGACCAAGCTGCTGCGCGTGCTGCAGGATCGAAAGGTGCGCCCCGTCGGCTCCTCGAAGACCTTTCAGGTGGACGTCCGGCTCATCGCCGCCACCAACCGCCGGCTGGACGATGCGGTGCGCGACGGGCACTTCCGCCAGGACCTCTTCTATCGTCTCAACGTCGTGCGGATCGAGCTGCCGCCGCTCCGCGAGCGCAAGTCCGACCTGCCGAGCCTCGTGCATCACTGCCTGCAGCGCCTCAACACGCGCTTTGGGCGCGAGGTGCAGGGCGTCGCCCCCGAGGTGATGACGGCGTTCCGCGCCTACGATTTCCCGGGCAACGTGCGCGAGCTCGAGAACCTGATCGAGCGCGCCTACGCGCTGGGCGCCGTGCGCACCATCGGACTCGCCGATCTCCCCGTGCTGGGCGTCGCCCCGCGCGGCGACGCCGATGCCGACACCGGCCAGACGCTGCCCACGCTGGCGGAAATGGAACGGGAGCTGATCGCGCGGGCGCTGCGACTGCACGGCGGCGATCGACTGCGGGCGGCGCGCGCGCTGGGTGTCTCGGATCGAACGATCTACCGCCGGCTGAGGGAGTACCGCCTGCTGTAGGCGCCCCCTCGACCGACAGGGTGTCGGTCTGGCGGCTGCCAAAGTGGTCGTCCGGCGGCGTGAAGCTTGGCGCCCTCGGGAACCACCGCCTCGATTCCAGCGAGTTACGGTCCGCCCGACGTCTGGCACTCGTCTTGCGCTGGACCCCCTCGGTGCTGACTGAAGAGCTCACCGCGCTGTTCTTCGAAGAAGCGGCCACCCTCCTCGCGGAATTCGAGGCGGCGCTGCTCCGCCTCGAGCGCGATCCGCGCGACACCGAGTCGCTGGACGCCGCGTTCCGAGGCGCCCACTCGTTCAAGGGCAACAGCGCCATGATGGGCTTCACGGCGATCACGCGGCTCACCCACTCGATGGAGAGCCTGCTGGACCGCATCCGAACCGGTGCCCAGCCCCTGGGGCCGGCCGCCGTCGAGACCCTGCTGCGCGCCAAGGACGCCCTGACCGGCCTGGTGACCGCCGCGCGCGAAGGTGGCGCCGCCCCCGAGCCGGAGGCCGCCGCCGAGCGCGTGCGCGAGGCGCTGGAGACGTTGCTCGCCGAGGCTCCGGCCGAGACGGTCGCCCAGGTGTGGGAGATCGTCTTCCAGCCCTCGGCCGACGTGCTGCTGCGCGGGATCGATCCGCTCGGCGTCCTCGAGCAGCTCGGCGAGCTCGGCGAAGTGATGAGCGTGGTGGCCGTGGACACGGCGCTGCCGCCGCTGGCCGCGCTCGATCCCGAGCGCTGTTACCTCGGCTGGCGCATTCGGCTCCGCACGGCCCGCGCTCGCGAGGAGATCGACGCGTGCCTCGACTTTGCCGCCGGCGCCGGCACGAAGGTGTCGCTGGCCGTCGCCGACGACCCGACGCCGGCGGCGCCGACCCGTCCCCGGCTGGAGGTCCCGGACGACGGTGGCACGGTCCGGCTGCCGATCGAGAGGCTCGACGCGCTGCTCGATCTCGTCGGCGAGCTGATCACCACCCACGCCATGGTCGCCCAGGCCGTCGGTGACGCGAGCCAGGACCGGCGCGGGCCACTGGGCGAAGCGGTGGCCCAGATGGATCGCCAGGTCCGCGACCTCCACGACAAGATGCTCGCCTGCCGGATGGTCCCGGTCCGCACGCTGTTCGCCCGCTTTCCCCGCCTCGTGCGGGATCTCGGGACCTCGCTGGGCAAGGGCGTCACACTCGAGCTCGCGGGCGAGGACACGGAGCTGGACCGGTCGATGATCGAGCGCATCGCCGATCCGCTCGCGCATCTCGTCCGCAACGCCATCGGGCACGGGCTGGAGACTCCGGAGGCTCGGCGTCGCGCGGGCAAGAAGGACGCCGGCGTGATTCGCCTGGCCGCGTGGCAGCAGGACGGTCGCGTCTGCCTCGAGGTCCGTGACGACGGGGCGGGGCTCGACCGCGAGCGGATCATGGCTCGGGCTCGCGAGCGCGGGTTGGTGGGCGCCGGGGAGTCGCCGTCCGACGAGGCGACGGTCGCGTTCATCTTCCATCCCGGCTTCAGTACGGCCGCGCAGGTGACCGAGCTCTCGGGGCGCGGCGTGGGCCTCGACGTCGTGCAGCGTGCCGTCGAGGCTCTCGGCGGTACCGTGACGGTTCGCAGCCGCCTCGGCCACGGGGCGGCCTTCCGCATCACGCTGCCGCTCACGATGGTGCTGCTCGACGGCCAGCTCCTGCGGGTCGGCGAGCAAACGTTCGTCCTGCCGCTCGTCGCCATCGTCGAGTCGATCCTGCCGGCGCCGGACGCGGTGCACGTCCTCGCCGGCGGCGCGGAGGTCTTGCGCGTGCGGGACGCCGTCGTGCCGCTCCTGCGCCTGCGACGACTCCTCGGTGGGCCGGACGGGCCGGGCGCGGCGAGCAGGGGGCTGGCGGTGATCGTGGAGCATCCCGACGGTCGGCGGGCGCTGCTGGTCGACGAGCTGCTCAGCCAGCAACAGGTGGTCATCAAGAGCCTGGACGCGAGCATGGGCCGCCTGCCGGGCTTCGCGGGCGCGACGATCCTCGGCGACGGCCGCGTGGCCCTCATCCTCGACGTCCACGGGCTCATCACATCAGGGAGAGCGGCATGACGCTGTCCATGCGGTCCAGGATCTTTGCGGGCCTCGGGGTCGTCGTCCTCGCGATGGCGACCGTCGGCGTGGTGGGCTGGTGGTACGTCTCACGCCTGTCCGCCGACTTCGAGAACCTCTACGCCCCAAATCTACACGCGGCGGGGGCCGCCCAGCTCCAGGCGGCCATCGAGCGGGCCGACACCGCCGGCAAGCTGCTGTTGGGCCTCTCGCTCGCGTTCGGGGCGGGCCTCATCGTCTTCGTCAATCACGCCATCGCGCGGCCGCTGCTCAACGCCACCACCGTGCTCCGGGCCGCCGCCAGCGGCGACTTCACCAGGCGGGTCGCGGGACGCGCGACGGACGAGATCGGACGGCTGGCCGAGGACGTCAACGTCTCGATCAGCACCGCCCTGCACGAGGTGCGTCAGGTCGCGGACGAGACCGTGCGCCGTTCGCAGGAGCTGGCGGCCGCGGCCGAGCAGCTCTCGGCCGGCGCGCAGGAGCAGGCGTCCAGCCTCGAGGAGACGGCCGCCTCGCTGGAGGAGATGACCGGCTCCGTCAAGCAGAATGCCGACGGCGGCCGCCAGGTCAGCCAGCTCGCCGAGAGCGCGCGAGTGATGGCGGTGAAGGGCGGGGAGGTGGTCGCACAGACCTCGTTAGCGATGACGGAGATCAGCGCCGCCGCCCGCCGCATCGGCGAGATCACCACCACGATCGACGAGATCGCGTTCCAGACCAATCTGCTCGCCCTGAACGCCGCCGTCGAGGCGGCGCGGGCCGGTGAGCAGGGCCGCGGCTTCGCGGTGGTGGCCGGCGAGGTGCGCGCGCTGGCCCAGCGCAGCGCCGCCGCCGCCAAGGAGATCAAGGCGCTCATCCACGACTCGGTGCGGAAGGTCGACACCGGCGCCGAGCTGGCCGGGCGCTCGGGGCAGGCGCTCGAGCAGATCGTCACCGCCGGCAAGCAGGTGAGCGAGCTCGTGGCCGGGATGGCGGTGACGGGTCAGGAACAGGCGACCGGCATCGACCAGGTCAACCGCGCGCTGACGCGGATGGACCAGATCACGCAGGCCAACGCCGCCCAGACCGAGGAGCTGTCCACGACGGCCCAGGCGCTGGCCGACCAGGCCGAGCAGCTGCAGGCTCTGGTCGATCGGTTCCGACTCAACCAGGCGCCCGCGCCGGTCAACCAGGCACCCGCGCCGGCGGCACCGGCGGTCCGAGCTCCGCTGCCGCCGTCGCCGGCCGTGCGGCGCGCCTCGCCCCCACTGGAACGCGTGGCGGCGCCGGCCGCCGTCGGCAACGGACGGCGCCGAGACGCCGACGGCTTCGAGGAGTTTTGAGATGGCGGATCTCGACGCGCGCCAGTATCTGACGTTCACGTTGGGCAGCGAGGAGTACGCGCTCGACATCCTGGCCGTCCAGGAGATCAAGGGCGGAGCCGCCATCACGCCGGTCCCCGGCACCGCGCCCTGGGTGCGCGGCGTCATGAACCTGCGCGGCGTGATCGTGCCGGTGCTCGATCTGCGGACCAAGCTCGCGATTGGCGGCGACGCGCCGGCGGCGGAGCCGGTCATCGTCGTGGTGATGGTGAAGCGCCGTCCGGTCGGCCTGGCCGTCGATAGCGTGTGCGACGTCGTCGGCCTGGCGCCGGCGGCGGTGCAGAGCACGCCCGAGCTGATCGGGCACGTGGACACCCGGCTCGTCAGCGGCCTCGCGGTGGACGGCGAACGGATGATCGTCCTCCTCGACGTGGAGCGTCTCGTCGGGGACGACGCGGCGGCGCCAGTGGTGTCATGACCGATCAGGAGTTTGCCCGGCTCAGCGCGCTCGTCCAGACGCAGACCGGCATCGCGCTGGGTCCGCACAAGCGGGTCCATCTGGCGTCACGCCTGGCCCGGCGGCTGCGGGCGGTCGGGGTGCGGAGCTTCGCGGACTACTACGATCTGCTGGCCGCGCGCGACCCCGAGGGCCACGAGATGGTGCAGTTCGTCAACGCCGTGACGACGAACAAGACGGACTTCTTCCGCGAGGCCCACCACTTCGCGTTCCTGGCCGACACCTGGGCGCCCGCCGCGCGCGGCCGGGCGGTGGTGCCGAGAGTGCGGGCGTGGAGTGCGGGGTGCAGCACGGGCGAGGAGGCCTACACGCTGGCGTGGACGCTGCGAGACGCGCTGGGTCCGGGAGCCGATCTGCGGGTGCTCGCCTCGGACATCGACACCGAGGTCCTCGCCCAGGCCGAGAGGGGGATCTACGCCCGCGCCGACGTGGCGCCGGTGCCGGCCACGGACCTGCCCCGGTATTTCCTGCGGGGCACCGGCGCCAACGTCGACCGCGTTCGCGTGCGGCCGGAGCTGCGGGCGCTGGTGACGTTCCGGCGGATCAACCTGCTCGACGACACCTGGCCGATCCGCACCGAGCTCGACGTCATCATGTGCCGCAACGTCCTGATCTACTTCGACCGTCACACCCAGCAGCAGGTCCTCACGCGCCTGGCGAAGGCGCTGGCGCCGGCCGGCCTGCTGTGCCTCGGCCACTCGGAGAACGTCTACGGGCTCGTCCACGAGCTCGAGCACGTGGGCACCACCATGTATCGACGGAAAGAGGACTAGACCATGCCGGGGACCATTCTCGTCGTCGATGACTCGGTCACCATGCGCGCGCTCGTCCGCAGCGCGCTCGAGGACGACCAGCATCAGGTGGTGGAGGCGGCCGACGCCCAGGAGGCGCTCACCGCGCTCGACGCGGCCCCCGCCGACCTCGTCATCACCGACGTCAACATGCCGGGAATGGATGGGCTCGCGCTCGTGCGAATCCTGAGATCGCGGCCGCGCGAGCGCCTCGTGCCCATCCTCGTGCTGACGACGGAGGGCGGTGAGCCGATGAAGCAGCGAGGGCGCGAGGCCGGCGCCACCGGGTGGATCGTGAAACCCTTCGACCCCGAGGGTCTGCGCGACGTCGTGCGTCGCGTGCTCCGGGCGCGCGCGTCGTGACCGCCGTGAGTTCGGCGACCCTGAAGGAAGTGACCCTGTACATCGGCGGCGTGCACGCCAGCGCCGAGGCGACGCTGATCAAGACGCTGCTCGGCTCGTGCATCGCGGTGTGTCTGTGGGATCCGGTCGCCCGCGTGGGCGGCATGAACCACTTCATGCTGCCCCAGGGCGACGGCAAGGGCGACGACCTCACGCGGTTCGGCGTGCACGCGATGGACTGCCTGATCAGCGCCACCATGAAGGCGGGCGCGGAGCGCCGGCGACTGACGGCCAAGCTGTTCGGGGGCGCCCACGTGCTCGACATCGCCGTGTCCGCGGGCGGCGTCCCCCAGCGCAACGTGGATTTCATCCAGACGTTCCTGGAGCGCGAGGGCTTTCCCGTCCTCAGCGCCGACGTCGGCGGGCATCAGCCGCGCTACGTCCACTTCTTCACGGACAGCGGCCGCGCCCGCGTCAAGCGGGTGACCTCGGTGACGGGCCGGCCCCGTCTCGAACCCTACGAGAAGCCGCGCCCGGCTCCGGCGCCGACGTACGGCTCCGTGACGCTGTTCGAGTAGCGTGATGGCGGTCCACCTCGACGGCGGCACCGACTGCTGCACCATCACCCTGTCGGGGGCGGTGGGCGTCGACGCGGCGCCCGGGCTGTACGCCGCCGCCGTGAGCGCCGCCGGCGGCGCCGCGCCCGTCGTGGTCGTGACCCTGACCGCGGCCCCCTCCGTCGACACGTCGGCGGCGCAGATTCTGCTCGCGCTCGCGCGTGAGCTGGCCGGCCAGGGCCGGACCCTCCGACTCACCGGCGCCAGCCCGTCGGTGGCGGCGCGACTGCGGCTCGTCGCGCTGGCCGGCGCCCTGACTCACGAGAACACGGGAGCCTACTGACTATGACTTCGCTCGGGTCCGCGCCTGAAGTAGCCCTCACCGCCCCAATCCTCGTGGCGGACGTCGACCGGCACGCGGCCCGCGCGCTCGCGACGGCGCTGTCGGAGCTCGGCTTACCGGCCGATCACGTCGGGTCGGCGCGTGAGGTGCTCGAACGCGCCGTGGACGGCGGCCTCCGGCTCGTCATCGCGGACGTCGCGCTCGCCGATGGCCCCGGCCTGACGCTGCTCGCGCGCATTCGCGCGATGCGGCCGGAGGTCGGCACGATCCTGACGTCCGCCGAGTACCGACCGGAGGTCGAGCTGCGGGCGCGCGAGTGCGGGGTCCTCTACTACGCGCCCAAGCCGGTGGCGATCCCGATCGTCCACGCCATCGCGGCCCGGACGCTCGGCCGGCCCGAGCCGCACGCCGGGGGAGGCCTCCGATGACCGCGCCGCGGCGCCGCATCCTCGTCGTGGAGGACGGCCGGGTCCAGGCCCTCCGCGTCCAGCGCCTGCTGGAGGGCGGCGGCTACGACGTGACGGTGGCCCACGACGGCGTCGACGGCCTCGAACAGCTGCGGGCGGCGCGCCCCGACCTGATCGTCTCCGACGTGGTCATGCCTCGCCTGGACGGGTATGGCCTGTGCCGGGCGGTCCGGTCCGATCCCGCCACCCGGGACATCCCGATCGTGCTTCTGACCGACCGCCGGAGTCCCAGCGACATCATTCGCGGGCTCGATCAAGGCGCCGACAACTTCATCACCAAGCCGTGCACCGACGAGTACCTGCTCGAGCGCGTTGCCCGGATCTTCGAGCACCTGGCCCTGCGGGCGCAAGGGCGCCTGGACATGAACGTCGTCATGACGGTGGCCGGCCGTCGCATGGCGATCTCCGCCGACCGCCAGCAGATCCTCGAGCTGCTGATGTCCACCCTCGAAGACCTCGAGAGTGCCAACCACGCGCTGGAGGGCAAGGTGCGCGAGCGCACGCGCGCGCTCGAGGCGCTCACCCGGACGCTCGAGACCCAGGTCCGCGACCGCACTGAGCAGCTGCTGCACGCCGAGAAGCTGGCGTGGACGGGGCAGCTCCTGGTCGGCGTCGCCCACGAGCTGAACAACCCGCTCGCCGTTGTGATGGGGCACCTGCAGCTCATCCAGCGCTCCACGCAGGATCCGGCGATGCTCAAGCGGGCCGGCAAGATGGAGGCGGCCGTGGAGCGGTGCGCGGACATCGTCAAGGGCTTCATCGGCATGGCGCGCGGCCTGCCCACGCGCCGCGATCCGATCGATCTCAACGCGGTCGTGCACGACTCGCTGGTCATGGTCGGCGAGTTGCTGCGTGCCGACGGGATCGAGGTCTCGCTGGTGCTGACCCAGGACCTTCCGGAGGTGGCCGGCGACGCCCAGCAGCTGCAACAGGTCGTGGTGAACCTCCTGACCAATGCGCAGCAGGCGATGCGGGAGACGCCGGGGCCCCGCCGCCTGTCGCTGGCGACTGGGACGGACGCCCAGCGCCACCGGGTCAGACTGACGGTTCAGGACTCGGGACCGGGCATCGCCCCCGAGATGACGACGCGGATCTTCGAGCCGTTCGTCACGACGAAGCCGCCCGGCGAGTACATGGGCCTCGGGCTGGCGCTGTGCCACAGTATCGTCAAGCGCCACGACGGCGCCATCCACGCCGACGCCGCCTCGGGCGGGGGCGCGACCTTCCACGTCGACCTGCCCGCGGTGGCGGCGGCGCCCGCGCCCCGGATCTCACCGCTGCGCGTGCTGGTCGTCGACGATCAGGCCGCCGTCAGGGCCCTGGTGGCCGAGGCGCTGCGCGTCGACGGTCACACCGTGGACACCGCCGTCGACTACGAGAGCGCGCTCGATTGGCTGGCGGCGGGCGGCTACGACCTGGTCTTGACCGACGACGCGCTGCCCGGACCGCTCGGTCACGAGGTGCGCGCGCTGGCCAAGCCGGTGGACGTCGCCGCGCTCCGCCGCCTGGTCGCCGGCGTGCGCGCGGTCGGCGCGGCCTGAGCGTCCGCGCGGCTACTCGCCGCGGAGCGTGGGATCGAGCAGGTCGCGGAGCCAGTCGCCGGTGCGGCTGACCACCAGCGAGGTCAGCATCAGCACGAGGCCGGGGAAGGTCGAGATCCACCACGCCGAGTCGAGGTACTCGCGACCCTCCTGGACCATCCCGCCCCACGACGGCGTGGGCGGCTGGACGCCGAGCCCGAGAAACGACAGCGTCGCATCCAGCACGATCGAGCGTGCCAGCTCGAGCGTCGCGATGACGACCAGCGACGACAACACGTTCGGCAAGACGTGACGCACGACGATGCGGCCGACCGAGCCCCCCAGGGCGTGGATGGCGTCTACGAACTCGCGCGAGCGCAGCACCAGCACCTGGGAGCGGAGCACGCGCGCATAGCTCATCCAGCCTGAGAGCCCAATGACCACGATGAGCGTCGGAACCGACGGGCCCAGCACCGCGATGATGCCGATGGCCAGCAGGATGAACGGGAAGGCGAGCTGCGCGTCGGCGAGCGTCATGATGGCGCTGTCCATCCAGCCGCCGCGGTAGCCGGCCACGAGCCCGAGCGTCGCGCCGATGAGGCCGCCGACGATGACGGCGGAGAAGCCGACCAGCAGCGAGATGCGCGCACCCCAGATCACCCGCGAGAGGATGTCGCGGCCGAGATGGTCGGTGCCGAGCAGGTGAGCCTTGCCGTCGATGCCCTCCAGGGTCGGCGCCGCCAGCCGGCCGCGCAGCGACTGGCGCGTGGGATCCTGAGGCGCCAGCCAGGGCGCCGCCAGGGCGACGACGACCAGAACCAGGACGAACAGGCCGCCGGCCGCGACCAGTCGGCGCGTGCGGCGGCCGCCGGCGCCGCCGCGCGCCGGCGCGGCGAGGCCCGCAATCGCCTCAGCGGGGACGGACGCGGGGGTCGAGGAGGCCATAGAACAGGTCGACGGTGAAGTTGATGACGATGAAGGCCACGGCCGAAAGGAACACCGTGCACTGCACGACCGGATAATCGCGGTTATAGATCGACTGGATCGCCAGGCGGCCGATCCCGGGCCACGCGAACACGGTCTCGGTCACGACGGCACCGCCCAGCAGCGTGCCGAGCTGCAGCGCGGTGATCGTCACCACCGGCAGCGCGGCGTTCTTGAGCGTGTGCTTCACCACCACGGCCAGCTCCGCCAGCCCCTTGGCGCGTGCGGTCCGGACGTAGTCCTGGCGCAGCACCTCCAAGACGGCCGAGCGGGTGAGGCGGGCGATGGAGGCCATGGCGAAGGCGCCGAGCGTCAGCGCCGGGAGCACGAGGTGCTCCCAGCCGCCGCGGCCGGACGTCGGCAACCAGTTGGCCTTGAGCGAGAACAGCAGGATGAACAGGATGCCGATGAAGAACACGGGCGCGGACTGGCCGATGAGCGCCACGCCCATCGCGACGTGGTCGAGCGGCGAGTTGCGCTTGACGGCGGAGAGCAGGCCGACGGGAACCGCCACCAGCAGGGCGAGGCCGAACGCTGTGAGCGCCAGTTCGGCGCTGGCCGGCAGGTAGCCCATCACCACCCGCCAGGCGGGTTCGCGGAAATGGATCGAGCGGCCGAAGTCGCCACGCAGGATGTTGCCCAGGAACACCGCGTACTGCACGGGCAGGGGCCGGTCGAGGCCCAAGTCGCGAGCGACCCGCGCGTATTCGCTGCGGGGCGCGTCGGGCGGAAGCAGCAGCGGGACCGGATCCCCGGACAGTCGCATCACCACGAAGACCACCGTGGAGACCAGCCACAGCGCGACGAGCGCGCGCAGGAGGCGCTGGCCGAGGAAGCCGACGAGCGAGCGCATGAAGAAGGCCGGGGCCGCGGGGCCCCGGCCGGCTCGCCTATCTCAGGCGCGACGCAGCTTGAAGTTGAAGCGCCGGAGCTCGATCTGCTGGTTGGGATTCGGCGTGAACTCGACGTACTTCTGCAGCCCATAGTCCTCGTAGGGCTGGATGATGGGGATCCACGGGAAGTGCTCCAGCGCGATCTGCGTCATCTCCTTGTACGCTTGCCCGCGGAACTTCTCGTCGACCGAGAAGCGCGCAGCCTCGCCGAGCTGGTCGAACTTGGGATGGCGCCAGTAGTCCTGCGGCCCGCCCGGGCTCAGCAGCCGCCACATCATGCCATCGGGGTCGCTGAGCGTGGACGTCGGATCCGACCACCACAGGCCCTTGAACGACTTGTCGCGGTTCTTCTGCGCGCGCACCGAGTACTCGACCACCTCGACCTTGGCGTTGATGCCGGCGTCGCGCCACATGCCCTGAATGACCTCCGACATCGGCTTGTCGTTCGTCGTGTAGCCGACCGTGGTCTCGATGACGATCTCTTCGTTCTTGTAGCCGCCCTGCTTCAGCTTCTCGCGCGCCTCCTTGGGATCGTACTTGAGCGGCGGCAGCGCGGTGTCGAAGTGGTTGTCGCCCTTGGCGATGGGGCCGCTGGGGACGATGCCGCGGCCGCGCCACAGCTCCTTCACGATGGCCGCCCGGTCGATGCTGAGCGACAGGGCCTGCTTGATGAGCGGGTTGTCGAGCGGCTTGACCTTGCTGTTCACCGCCAGCACGTAGAGGCCGGCGTAGAGCGCGCTGGCCACGCGGGTGGTCGGGTTGCCGGCGACGCGCTCGCCGTGGTCGGGCGGCAGCGCCGTGATCATGTCGACCTCGCCCTTGAGCACCGCGGCGATGCGGGGCGCCGTCTCCGGGATGGGCCGGAAGATCACACGGTCGACGTCGATCCTGCCGCCCCAGTAGTCGGGGTTGGCCTCCAGCACGGCCTTGTCGTCCTTGACCCACGAGGCGAACCGCACGGGCCCGGAGCCGACGGGCTTCTGATTGAAGACGTCGGGGCCGACGGACTTGGCGTATTTCTCCGGCAGGATCTGACCTCCGTAGAAGGCGAGACGGGCCGGGAGCAGCGGGTCCGGCTTCTTCGTGTGGAAGATCACCGTCGTGGGGTCGGGTGCCTCGACCTTGTCGACCGTGGTGAACACCGTGTTGACGCGCGTCTTGAGCGCCGGGTCCCACGACCGCTCGAAGCTGTACTTCACGTCGGCCGAGGTGAGCGGATCGCCGTTGTGGAACTTCACGCCCGACCGCAGCTTGAAGACCCACGCCGTCTGGCCCTGCAGCTTCCACTCGGTGGCGAGTCCGGGATTGAGCTTGCCGTCGGGATGGCGGCTGATCAGGTTGTCGAACACGTTGAACGAGACGCGGATCTCGTTGGCCGACGTGCTCATGTGCGGATCGAAGAAGGCAATGTCGCCGCCCTGGGCGATCACCAGCTCGCGCTTCTGGGTCGTCTGGGCCTGGGCGGACGAGCCCAGCACCGGGGCCACTGCCGCGGCGGCGCCCACCGTGGCGGCGCCTTTCAACAGTTCACGTCGTGTGAGTCGATTCATACGCACCTCTCTCGGCGAGGGGGCACACCCCCCCGGAATCTCGACGGTGAGGAAAGTGGGCCTATTCTCGACACCCGCGCCGCCCTGGTCAAGTGTGCTGCGTTTCGGGACAATGCTAGAATTCCCGACACCATGACCCGAACGGCCGACGTCGTCGTCATCGGCGGGGGCACCAACGGCACCAGCACGGCGTTCCACCTCACGCTGCTGGGGGCCCGCAACGTGGTGCTGCTCGAGCGCCGCCAGCTCGCGGCCGGCGCTACCGGCAAGTCGGGCGCGCTCGTGCGCATGCACTACACCAACGAGACCGAATCCCACCTGGCCTTCGAGAGCCTCAAGGTCTTCCGCAACTTCGGCGAGATCGTCGGCGGCGATTGCGGCTTCGAGGGCGTCGGCTTCGTGCAGCTCGTCGGCCCCCCCTACGCCGCCGCGCTCGCGCGCAACGTCGCCCGCCAGCAGCGCCTCGGCATCGCCACCCGCGTGATCACGCCGGCCGAGGTCCGCGAGATCCTGCCCGGCTGCGAGGTCGGCGACGTCGGCGCCGCGGCCTGGGAGGCCGACTCCGGGTTCGCCGATCCCGCCGCCACCGCCTTCGCCTTCGCCGAGGCCGCGAAGAACCGTGGGGCCACCATCGAGACCGGCGTCGAGGTCCTGCGCGTGCTGACCGAGGGCAGCCGGGTGACGGGCGTGGAGACGAGCGCCGGCCGCATCATGACGCCGAAGGTGGTCATCGTTGCCGGCGCGTGGGCCTCGACGCTGCTGGCGCCGCTCGGTCTGGACTACGGGCTGTCGCCACACCGGATCCAGGTCTCGATCTTCCGCTGGCCCGCGGGCTTCACGCAGGGTCACCCCGCCGTGATCGACGCCATTCACAAGGCGTGGTGGCGGCCGGAGGGCGGCGCCTCCACGCTCATCGGCGTCGAGCTCGGTTCCGCCCACGCCGATCCCGAGAAGTTCGACGAGGGCGTCGACGAGACGTACGTCGCCGCCTGCCGGGCCGCGCTCGGCGCCCGCTGGCCGCGCCTGGCCGACGCCACGATGCGCGGCGGCTGGGCGGGGATGATCATGATGAGTCCCGACGGCCGGCCGATCATCGACCGCCTCGGGCCCGAGGGGTTGTGGGGCATGCTGGGCGACTCCGGCACGTCGTTCAAGACCTCGCCGGCCATCGGCCGCTGCCTGGCGGAATGGATCGTCACCGGCGCGCCGTCCACCGTCGACCTCCGCCCGTTCCGCGCCACGCGGTTCGCCGAGGGCCGGCCCTGGCAGGACGAGGACCACTACGGGCGCGAGCGGCTGACGATCTCGCGCTGAGGTGCCGCCCAGCGTCGGCTCATGATCAGCGATGTCATCCGGTCGCTCTACCGTTACAGCGCGTGGGCCAACGCGCGCATCCTCGAGGCCGCGGCCGGGCTGGATCCCGACCGGTTCCTCGCCGGCGCCGGGGCCGGCGGGGAGTCCATCCGTGACACGCTGGTGCACACGTTCGGCGCCCAGTGGCTCTATCTCGAGCGCTGGCAGGCTCGCTCGCCGCGCAGCCTGCCGGCCCCGCCCGAGTTCCCGGACCTCGCGTC
>JBGPZN010000510.1:0-2708 GCA_041493815.1 Methylomirabilia bacterium | reverse complement strand
GGGTCATCTTGCTGTACCAGAGGACGTGCGGGTCGTCGGAGGCGTGGAACGTCAGGTCGCGATAGAGCTGCAGCGCGCGGTGCTCGCGGCGGATGCGATTGACGCGCGTGATGAGGCCGGCCAGGTTGCCGGTTGCGTTCCAGTCGCGCACCTTCGGCTCGTACTTCTCGGAGTTCAGGTACTCCTCGGAGCCGGGCGCGAACGGCTCGTTCTCGTAGAGCTCGTAGCCACTGTAGATGCCGTAGAGCGAAGACAGCGTGGCCGCCAGCACCAGGCGCAGCCGGAAGGCCGGCCGCCCGCCGCGCTGCAGCGTCTCGTGCAGGATGTCGGGCGTGTTGGGCCACAGGTTGCCACGGAAGTACTCGGCCACCGGCGGGGTCGTGATCTCGGTCAGGTAGTCCTGGAGCTCCTGCTTGCCGGTCCGCCAGGTGAAGTACGTGTAGGACTGGGTGAAGCCGGCCTTGGCCAGGACCCGCATCATCGCGGGCCGCGTGAAGGCCTCGGCCAGGAACACGACCTCGGGATGCGCGTCCTGCACCTCGCGGATCAGCCACTCCCAGAACCTGACCGGTTTCGTGTGCGGGTTGTCGACACGAAACGCGGTGACCCCGTGGTCGATCCAGAACTCGACGATCCGCTTCATCTCCTGCCACAGCGCCCGTGGGTCGTCGCCGTAGAAGTTCAGCGGGTAGACGTCCTGGTACTTCTTGGGCGGGTTCTCGGCGTACTTGATGGTGCCGTCGGGCCGGTGGAAGAACCACTCCGGGTGCTCGCACACCCACGGGTGATCGGGCGAGCACTGGATCGCGAAGTCGAGCGCCACCTCGAGGTCGAGTGCGCGCGCGCGGCGCACGAAGCGATCGAAGTCGGCCACGGTGCCGAGATCGGGGTGGACGGCGTCGTGCCCGCCCTCGACGCCGCCGATCGCCCACGGGCTGCCGTGCTCGCCCGGCTGGGCCGTGAGCGCATTGTTGGCGCCCTTGCGATGCGCCCGCCCGATCGGGTGGATGGGCGGCAGGTAGACGACGTCGAAGCCCATGGCGGCCACGCGCTCGAGCTGGGCCTCGGCGTCGCGGAAGGTGGCGTGCCGCCCCGCCACGCCCGAGCGCGGGAAGAACTCGTACCAGCCGGCGAAGCGCGCGCGCTCGCGGTCGACGATCACCTCGTACTCGCGCTCGGCCCCGGTGGCGTCGGTCCGGTCCAGGTGTCGATCCATGAGCGTGGCCAGGGTCGCGTCGCCCGCCGCCACCACCGCCTCGGCCTGGCTCGGCGCCTCGTCCAGCCGCCCGACCCACGCCCGCAGCGCGGTGGCGTCGTCGCCGGTGGCGCGGCCGGCGGCCGCCCGCACCAGCGCTTCGCCCTCGCGCAGCTCGCCGGCCACGTCCTGGCCGGCGGTGACCCGCTTGGCCAGGTCGGCCAGCCACGAGCGGAAGGGATCGGGCAACGCCTCGATCGTGTAGAGGTGGCGCGCGTTGGCTTCGACCGTGAAGACGCCCGCCCACCGGTCGTTGTCGACGAAGCCCATCGGCGTCTCCCGCCAGGTCGGCTCGTCCGCGCGCTTGTACTTCAGGAAGACGACGAGGACCTCGTGGCCCTCCTTGAAGACGTCGGCGCTGACCTCGACGCGGCCGCCCACCTCGCGCTTGATGGGATAGCGCCCGCCGTCCACGGCGGGGGCGACGTTTTCGATGACGACGGTGCGGCGCAGGTCCTTGGCGTCGAGCATGGGAGGGCCTATCGCCAGTGTTCCACGAGATAGCCCTTCTGTCGCTCGAACGCCGCCGCCACGCCGTCGAGCTGCGCCTGGGTCGCGGCCACGCCGGCGCCGCGGGTGGCGAGCACGAAGGCGGCGGTGCGGCCGAGGTAGAGCGGGGTCAGCGAGCGGAGCAGGTGATCGCGATGCACGACGGAGTAGTGATGGCCCAGCGCGAAGTCGTAGACCACGCGCGCCCACAGGTCGTCGGGGAAGCGCAGCGGGCCCTCGCCGTCGAGCGCCAGCACCTCGGCCAGCGTGTCGGGGGCCAGGATCAGCTCCCAGATCGAGGTCAGGTCGCGCGCGCCCTGGCGGAAGGCCTCCTGCATGAGCTCGACGTCGACCGTCATCGGCTCCACGCCGGGCGGGATGGGCTCGCCCACGGCCGGGATCGGCTCGCTGCCGCGCACCTCCAGCCACAGATCGCCGTGTCGCTCCATCACGGTGAACGCGGCCCCGACGGTCTGCGCGATCATGGCCGGCAGGTCGATGGCGCGCGTGCGCGAGCGCACCTGATGGGGCCCGAGCCACGCCTCCCACACGCCGAAGCCGTCGGCGATGGCGGTGCCGGTGATCCACAGGTCGCTCACGTCGGCGCCGGTCCACGACCACCTGGGATGGACGAGCAGGTGCTCGACGAGCCGGGCGGACAGCGCCTGCTGGCCGCCGAAGGGATGGTGCAGGCGGCGGCCGTACAGCGCGCGCACGAGCGGCCCCAGCACCAGGCGCGAGATGGTGCCCTCGTAGCGATGGCGGGCGTAGGCGGCCGTCACGAAGTCGGCCTTGTCCTCCAGCACCACCCCGGCCAATCGCTCGATCCACTCCGACGTGGCCGATACGGCGTCGGCCTCCAGCAGCACGAGCGCGCGCGCCCGCAGGCGCTGGGCGACGGTGAACGTCGCGCGCAGCGCCGCCCCCCGGCCCGGCACGCCGTGAAAGGGCACCGCCACCCGCT
>JBGPZN010000322.1:0-4354 GCA_041493815.1 Methylomirabilia bacterium | reverse complement strand
GCCTCCAGCCGGCTGAACATCCCCCACGTCACCGGGCGTCCGGTCTCGACGGCGAGATCGCGCAGGCGCACGTGGTAGTCACGGAACGCGGCGGGATCGCTCAGCTCGCGCCCGACCGCCTCGCCGGCGAGCTCGAAGATGCCCGCGTTCATCTCGCCCATCACGCCTACGAGGCGCCGCACCTCGTTCCACGTCGCCAGGCGGCTGGCGACCGGCCGCGCGTCGGGTGTCTCGTGGATCGGCGAGCGAGTGGTCGTGAAGCCCATGGCGCCGGCCCGGATGGCGTCGCGCAGCTCGCGCTCCATCGCCCGCAGGTCGTCCTCGGTGGCGGCCTGCTCGAAGGCGCGCTCGCCCATGACGTACGTGCGCAGCGCGCAGTGGCCGAGGTAGCCCGCGTAGTTGATGCCCTTGGGCAGGCCGTCGACGCAGTCGAGGAACTCGGGGAAGGTCGTCCACCCCCACTGGATGCCGGCCGCCATCGCCGCACCGGAGATGTCCTCGGCGCGCTCGAGGTTGCGCACGACCATGTGCTTGTCCTGCTCGGCGCAGGGGGCCAGCGTGAAGCCGCAGTTGCCCATGACCACGCTCGTCACGCCGTGCCAGCACGAGCAGGTGCCGAGCGGGTCCCAGAACACCTGGGCGTCCATGTGGGTGTGACCGTCGATGAAGCCCGGTGAGACGACCATCCCGTCGGCGTCGATGACCTCGCGCGCGCCGGCCCGGATGCGGCCGATCGACACGATGCGACCGTGCTGCACGGCGACGTCGGCGCGGTAGCGGGGCAGGCCGGAGCCGTCGATCAGCACGCCGTTCTTGATCAGGAGGTCGTAGGGCATCGTCTATCTCTCCGTGAGGTCGAAGGCTTCGGCGAAGCGGCGGTAGCACTCGAGATGGTCGCCGTACTTGCGGTGGCCGGCGGTGTGCTGGGCGGAGGCGAGCAGCAGCCGCTCGCGGTCGTGGGCCCGCGTACGGCGGTAGTCCTCCAGCAGGCACAGCCCCAGCTCCTGGTTGTGGGGGTCGTTGCCCGTGATGCACGCACCCGACGCCAGCGTCTCGACGAGCGGCGCCCGGTCGAGGCCCGACTTGAGATAAGCGGCCGTGAGGTCGACCGCCTCGTCCGGCCGCAGCGCCAGCAGCGCGCGCTCCAGCTCGGCCAGCAGCTTGGCGGCCGGCCACGCCGGCGAGCCCACCGGCGGCGTGATCGTCCGTGGCCCGTTGTCCGCGGTGTCGCGCTGGTGCTCGGCCGCGTGCTGGATGAACGACGCGGCGACGAACAGGAGCTTCAGCCGATGCGGATGCTCGAAGGTGTCGTAGAACCAGCCCAGCGTGTTGCAGTACTCGTAGCCGTGCTGCGACATCGAGAAGTTGTTGGGCGCGCCCGTCTCGAGGATGTTCTGGGCCGCCGCCACCTGGACCGCGTCGAGGATGCGGCGCGGCGCCCGCCCGCCCTTGAGCAGGGCGACCACCGCCTCGATCACCGCCAGCTCGCGCCCCCGCGTGATGGCGTGCACGAGCATCGCCTCCTCGGCGGCGCTGAGTGGCGCCTCCTGCCGCAGCAGCTCGGCGTCGCGGCCGTCGAGGAGATTCTGCACGATGTTGCAGCCCATCTCGTACGTCGAGTACCAGCGCGGGCCGACGGCGATGTCCGGCACGCCGGCGTAGAGCACGTGATGGGCGGCGTCCCAGCCGAGCGCCTCGCCCAGCTCGATCGTGGCCCGCGCCCGGTAGGACTTGTGGCCCGTCGTGTAGGAGCGGTTGTGCAGCATCCGGTCCTGCACGTCGATGAGCCCGGCGAAGGCCAGGTGGGCCAGCACGGCCCGCCGGTTGGGCGCGTCCTCCATCAGGCCGAGGAACACCCGGTAGGAGGCGAGCACCTCGCCGCGCTGCACGAGCGTCAGCCAGTGGTTGAGCCGCTCCGGCAGCGGGCCGTCCAGGTGCTCGGGCGCCTGATCGGGCCAGTGGGCCTGCGGCATCGGCGGCGTCTGGTTGACCTTGATGTCGTACAGGCGCGTGTAGTGGCCCGGCGCCTTGCCGATGAGCTGATTCCACGGATCGAGGCCGGTCGGCATGTACCACACCGTCTGGGCCATCGGCAGCATCGCCAGCTCGGGCCGCACCATCGACGACAGCGGCAGGCCGACCCGCTCGCTCAGCAGGCAGTGGTCGTTGTTCACGAACTTCACCACGCCGTCGTCGAGCCGCTGGTGATAGGGGACGTGCGTGTACGGCGCGTGGATCCGCACCGTCTCGCCGGTGATCTCGGTGAGGGAACGTCCCTGCTTGAACAACCCGTAGAGGACGCCGGCGGCGCCGATCTGGTCACGAGCGAGGATGCACTCTTCGAGGCGGGCGTATTCGGCGGTCGGCATGGGGTCGTCCCTCCCGTGGAGACCTGTCGGGAGAGTACCATACGGGCCATGACGACCCGGCTGGCGCTGGCCGGTCTGCTGGCGCTGCTGCTCTTCCTCACCGCGTACCCGCTCGCGATGCTCGTGTACGGCAGCCTGCACACGACGCCGCCGGGCGAGGCGGGCTCCTTCAACCTCGACGGCTACCGGGCGATGCTCTCCTACGGCAACGCGCTCGTGCTCCTCAACACGGTCGGGCTCTCGCTGGTCAAGACGGTGCTGGCGATGGGGCTGGCGCTGTTCCTGGCCTGGATCGTCGCCCGCACCGATACGCCGTACCGCGACACGCTCGAGGTGCTCATCACGCTGCCCTTCTACATCCCACCGATCCTCACCGCCATGGCGTGGGGCATGCTGGCCACGCCGAAGGGCGGGCTCATCAACCTCGCCTGGACCGGCCTGACCGGTAGCCGGGAGCCGCTCGTCAACATCTACTCCTACGGCGGCATCGTGTGGCACATGATGCAGTACTCCACGCCCTTCCTCTTCCTCCTCGTCGTCGGCGCCTTCAAGTCGATGGACCCGGCGCTGGAGGAGTCGAGCCGGATGTCGGGCGCCTCGTCGTGGACGACGTTCCGGCGGGTCACGCTGGGGCTGATGCTGCCGGTGACGACGAGCGCGTTCATCCTGTCCTTCATCCGCGGGGTGGAGAGCTTCGAGTCCGCGCTGATCTTCGGCTCGCCGGCCGGGATCGAGGTGATCACGACGGAGATCTACCATCTGATTCATCACGTCAACAGGCCGGACTATCCGCAGGCGACCGCGCTGGCGCTGGGCATCATGGTCCTGATGTTCGGGCTGGTCGCCTGGCAGTGGCAGCTGCTCGGCGGCCGCAGCTTCTTCACGGTGACCGGCAAGGGCTACACGCCGCGGGTGGCCCGGCTCGGCCGCTGGCGCTGGGTGACCTTCGGCTTCTGCATCGTCTTCTTCGTGGTCACGGTGGTGCTGCCGGTGAGCCAGCTCGTCGTCGGATCCTTCTTCAAGTTCTTCGGCTTCTACCGGATGAGCATGCTGACGGTCGATCACTACGCCGCGGTCTGGCAGAACCGGCTGGTGTGGCGCGCGCTGGGCAACACGCTGCTGCTGGGGCTGGTGGGCGCCACCGCCACGATGCTCCTCGGCGCGATCGTCGCCTACGTCCTCGTGCGCACGCGCGCGGGCGTGCGGCCCCTGATCGAGGTGCTGGCGTGGCTGCCGTGGATGATGCCGGGCATGGTGCTGGGCGTGGGATTCCTGTGGGCCTACGCGCTGATGCCGGGACCGGTGCAGCTCTACGGCACGCTGTGGGCGCTGCTCGTCGCCTACGTGTCGCTGGGGACGCCGCTGGCGGTGCGCACGATGGCCGGCGCCTTCTCCCAGCTCGCCCTCGACCTCGAGGAGTGCTCGCGCGTGCACGGGGCCGCCTGGTGGACCACGTTCCGCCGTATTCTCCTGGCGCTGGCGTGGCCGGCCTTCGCGGTGGGCTGGATCCTCATCTTCTTCATCATCCTGCGCGAGCTGTCCGTGTCCATCCTGCTCTACAGCGTCGGCAACGAGGTGCTGGCGGTGGTGGTGATGCGGATGTGGATCGAGGGCAAGGCCGGCCAGGTCAGCGTGATCGCGCTCGTCATGCTGGCGCTGGTGTTCCTGTTCCGCTTCGGCGAGCGCCGCCTCGTCCGCACGCATCTCGGCTGGTCGTGACGGTCGGGGTTTTCCCGACTACCCCCGGCCGATGACCGCGTGTTACAAGGGCGCCACTGACGAGAGGGGATGAGATGGCAAACGGCGCCAGCATACCGTCACCGCGCACGCGTCAGGTCACCGTGATCGCCCAGGACCCGGCCGTCCGCCGTGGCCGCCGGATCGTGACGGCCGCGATCGCGATCCCGCAGGAGGACGTGCGCGAGGGCCCGTGGGGCCACCGCGTGCAGGTGGTCGACTACGACGTCTCGCTCGACCGGTACCGG
>JBGPZN010000263.1:0-5278 GCA_041493815.1 Methylomirabilia bacterium | reverse complement strand
GCAGCCGCGTCGACTTCCGTACGCTGTGGCACGATGAACGCGCCAACATGCTCCGACTGCCGGGGATCGTGGCGTGCGCCTTCGATCGCGGCGTGATCGCAACGCTGATCGGCGTCGCGCGGCACTGGAGTCGAGAACGATACGCTCGTGAGCCTCGGCGCTGAGTCCCATCATGGAGCTGCCCTGTCGTCCGGGGTTCAACACGTCACGGTCGGCCCTCGACGGCCCTCCGGAGCTGATCGAAGTGCTTGTCGTCGTGGGCGGCAATCAGCGCGACCCAGTCGACGAACGTCATACGCCCGAGCGTGACGTGGATGCTGCCACGGCGCCACTCTTCTGACGTGAGCCGTCTGAGGAAGGTGAGCGCTTCTTTGCGGCGCCCCCGGAGGGCGGCGAGGGCCGCGACGGTGTCGTTGCGCAGGTACTGGCGCTCCTGCGCCCACCGATCGGGGTCGAGCGGCAGCGGGTCGCCCTCGACGATGCCCCACGCCGCCGGGTCGTCCGGCATCTCGCCGAGCA
This sequence comes from Methylomirabilia bacterium, assembly GCA_041493815.1. GTDB lineage: Bacteria > Methylomirabilota > Methylomirabilia > Rokubacteriales > CSP1-6 > AR5. Next base: position 4,759 of record JBGPZN010000263.1, on the reverse strand, counting down.
CGAGGAATGTCGGCTCGTTCATCGCCAGCATCGAGCGGAAGCGGAGCAGGAACAACTCCTCGATGTCCCGCAGGTGACACACGACTTCCTTGGCCGCCCAGCTCGTGGGCGCCGGACGTCGAGACAGGGTCGCATCGCTCTGCCCGCGTATGGCGGCGTCGATCTGGTCGATCGTGCGCTCCATACGCTCGAGGCATCGCGCAACCGGTTGCTGCGCGTACTCCATCCGGGCGGGAGGCGTCACCGGCTCACTGGATCAGGGGTGTCGCGGTGGCAGCCGGAGGCGGAGGCGCTTGATGCTGCCCCGTCCGCGGGCGCGGCGGCCAGGGCTGAGCGAGCAGGCTGGCGAGCTTCGCGCGCTGATCCGGCGTGAGCTGCGCCTTCCCCTGCTCGATGGCGCGGATCCTGGCCACACGGAGGTCGACCCGCACGCGCTCGACCTCGCGGACCTTGGCCTCCACCTTCCCCATGTCCACCGGATCCGCCCGGAGCAGCGCCGCCAGGTCCATCTCCGCCACCCGCTGATCAGCATCGCGCTTGATCGCTTCCCGCTGGAAGTCCGCCCTGAGCCGCTCCAGCTCGTGCACCTGCGCGGACGAGAGCCCCAGCTCCTGGCGATGGCTCAGCATGATGCTGAGGAGTGGGCGCTCACCGGGCGGCTCACTTCCCGCGAAGTGGCCACGCCAGCGCTCGCTCAGGCCGTGGATCTGGCCCGCCAGCTCGTCGATGGCGCGGCTGAGCTCCTCATGGGTGGCGGGCACCACGGCCGGCCGCTCAACCGCCTCAGCCGGGAACGTCAGGGTGAGGATCACGGGGAGGCCTATGAAGAAGCTCTTCACACTCATCGTTTTGTCCTCCGGATCAGAACGCCTGGCCCCAAAGGTCGGCGTGCGCCACTTCGGCGAGCGGCCGGCGCGGCGGGCGCCCGAATTTCCCGAGCGGGTAGCCCAGTGGGATCAGCGCGGCCGTCTCGACCTCCGCGGGGATGCCGAGCAGCTCCTTCACCTGCGGGTCGCGGTACTTGTGGATGGTGGTGATGCAGCTCCCGAGGCCAACCGCGCGCGCCGCCAGCATGATGTTCTGCGCGGCCGGATAGATGGAGGCGCCGGTGGTCAGCGTCGGCTTGGCGCCGTCGGTGCCGACGCAGGCCAGGATGAGCACGGGCGCCTCGCCCAGGTGCTCGGACAGGTGCCGCGCGGAGGCCAGCATCTTGCCCTCGCGGCTGTCGGGCGGCGCCGCCGCCGCGCCGCGGTAGTACGGCGTTTTCATCAGCTCGCCCCACGCTTCGCGGTACAGCTCGCCGAGCCGCGCGCGTTTCGCCGCGTCGCGGATCACCAGAAAGCTCCAGCCCTGGCGGTTGCCGCCGCTCGGCGCGCAGATGGCGGCGTCCATGATCTGCCGGAGCATCGCGTCGGGGATCGGCTCGGGCTTGAGGCGGCGGATGGCCCGCTGCGTTGTCACCGCGTCGAAGAAGTCCATGGTCCCTCCAGGCGCTTCGAGGCCCCCACTACGGCTGGCCGTAGTGGTCGATGATGAAGCGGGAGATGGAGTGGCGCGAGGGAAGGGCCGGCAACGCGCCGCAGGGAAACCACCGCGCGTCCTCCAGCTCTTCGTGGTCGACGACGATGTCGCCGCCGGCGTAGGTGGCGACGAAGCCGATCATCATCTGGCTCGGGAAGGGCCAGTTCTGGCTGCCGACGTACCGGATATCCTTCACGTCGATGCCGGCCTCTTCCTTGATCTCGCGCGCCACGCACGCCTCCAGCGACTCGCCGTTGTCCACGAAGCCCGCGATCAGCGCGTAGCGGCCGGGCGCCCATTCCGCCTTGCGCGTGAGCAGCACGCGGTCGCCGTCACGCACGAGCACGATGGTGGCCGGATGCAGGTGCGGGTAGTGCTCGTAGCGGCAGCCCGGGCAGCGCTTGCCCCACTCGTTCTCGATGCGCGTCGTGCGCTCGCCACAGCGCGGGCAGTGGCCGCTGGTCGACTCCCACCACAGCGCCTGCATGGCCATGCCGCCCAGCGAGAGCAGCTCGTCGGGCAGGCGGGCGCCGCGCATCGGGATCATCGTCTCGCGGCGGAGTCCAGCCGGCGGCTCGGCGTCCGCGGCAATCGGCACCACCCAGCAGGGTTCGCCACCATACGTGCCGAGCCAGAACGGAGCGGCGCCGTCGAGGGGGACCGGGCAGTCTCCAGTGGGTAGTCGGAAGCCCGCCCCGTCCGGCGCGACGAGCAGGTTCTGTCCCTGCACGAGGATCCAGTGGCCGCGCCCGTCGCCGGGCTTGTCGCCGCGCTTGGCCGGCTCGAACTGAGCGCCGAGGATGTCGCGATTGAACGGCAGGTGAACGGTCAGCGGGGTCGTCATGTCCACCACGGGTAGAACGGCGGCATGTCCTTGCTGGGGCGTCCGGTGAAGTGGGGCGGTCGCTTCTCCAGGAACGACGTGACACCCTCGCGCGCGTCGGCCGAGCGGCCGGTGTGCCACATGCCGAGCGAGTCGAGCCGATGGGCCTCCATCGGATGATCGGCGCCCAGCATCCGCCACAGCATCTGACGGATGAGCGCGACCGACACCGCGGACGTATTGTCGGCGATCTCGCGCGCCAGCTCACGCGCCGTCCCCAGCAGCGCCTCCGGCGCCACCACGCGGCTCACGAGCCCGCCCGCCCGCGCCTCCTCGGCCGAGAACACGCGGCCCGTGTAGGCCCACTCGGCCGCCTGGGCGATGCCGACCAGGCGCGGCAGGAACCACGTGCTGCACGCCTCCGGCACCACGCCGCGTCGCGCGAAGACGAAGCCGAGCCGGGCGGCGCTGGAGGCCAGGCGGACGTCCATCGCGAGCGTGAGGGTGACGCCGAAGCCGACGGCGGGGCCGTTGATGGCGGCGATCACCGGCTTCTTCATCTCGAAGATGCGCAGCGTGACGAGCCCGCCGCCGTCGCGATGGTCCTCGGGCCGCTCGCTGCGGCCGGAGCCGCCACCGGCGAACGTCGCGCCGCCCCCGCCGAGGTCGGCGCCGGCGCAGAAGGCGCGGCCGGCGCCGGTCACGATCACCGCGCGCACGCCGTCGTCGCCGTCGGCCTGGTCGAACGCCGCCACCAGCTCGCGGATCACGGTGGTGTTGACGGCGTTGAGCCGGTCCGGGCGGTTGAGCGTGACCGTCGCCACGGCGTCGGCGACGTCGTACAGGATCGTCTCGAACGTCATGTCAGAAGCCGAGCGCGCGGACGCCTTCGCGGGCGCCGGCCTCGACCGGCTCCGCCGGCGCCGGCGCCACGACCGCGAGCTTCTTCAAGGCCGGCATCACCTCGGCGGCGAAGAGGCGGATATTTCGCTCGGCCTCGTCGTACGGCATCCCGGCGTAGGAGAACACCCCGACGTAATGGCTGTTGCCCGTGCGCCGGTGGATGTCGAGGATCTTGTCGTAGCACTGCTCGGGCGTGCCCCAGACCTGAAGATTGGTGAAGTAGTCGACGACGGTGTCGACGCCGTACTGGGCGATCTTGTCGCTCATCTTGCCGTAGTACTCGTAGCCCTTCGTCGTGGCGAGATGATCGCCCTGGAACTGATAGTGATCGAGGACGGTCTGGTAGTAGCCGCCGATGTACCGGCGCGCCATCTCGCGCGCGCGCGCCGGGCTGGCATCGCAGAACGTCCAACCCGCCGAGACCGGCGGCGGCGCGTCCACGCCGTTCACCTGGCGGTAGACGCCGCGGTAGGTCTCGAGCTCCTTGGCCACCTCGTGCCACGGCTTCTGCGGGATGATGAGGATGCCGACGCCGAGCTTCGCCATGATCGGCAGCGACTCCGGCGACACCGCCGCCGCGTAGGTGCGGCCGCGGAACGACTTGAACGGGGCCGGCCGGATGGCGGCGCGCGGCTGCTTGACGAAGGCGCCGTCGTACTCGCAGTACCCGGTCTCCAGCCCGGCCAGGATCATCTCGGCGCACTCCACGAAGCGAGGGCGCGACTCGCCCATCGACAGCCGGAACCCGTCGAACTCCACCTTGCCCGCCCCGCGTCCGAGGCCGAGGATCATTCGCCCGTCGGAGATGTTGTCGAGCATCGCGATCTCTTCGGCGGCGCGCATCGGATCGTGCCACGGCAACACCACCACCATCGATCCGAGCTGGGCCCGCTGGGTCCGCCCCGCCATGTACGTGAGGAACTGCAGCACGTCGGGACACATCGTGTAGTCCGTGAAGTGATGCTCCACCCCCCAGATCGACTCGAACCCCAGCGGCTCCGCCAGATCCGCCAGCCTCAGCTCGTTGCGATAGACCTCACGATCGGTGCGACCCTTCTGCGGGTTCTGGAAGACGGCGGCCATCCCGACGTGCATGTGCGCTCCCCCTCGGTCCTCGACGACCGGCCGAGGCGAGAGTAGCCCCCTGGATTGAGGCCGTCAATCCGCACCGCATCATCCGCACTGCGCCATCGGGGGGCGAAGGCGCCGCCGGAGTGCGCGGCGGCAGCCGACGGCGCGCGGACGTCGGCGGCCGATTCATGGTATGCAATACGACGGCGAGGCAGCCTCGATCGTGAGGGAGATCGCATGATCGCGCAGACCGCGGAGGTTCTCGAGCAGCACCGATTCGACGTCGGCGCGCTCGATCGTTATCTGCGCGCGCACGTGCCGGGCTTCGCCGGCCCGCTCGAGGTGCAGCAGTTCCGCGGCGGCCAGTCCAACCCGACCTATCACCTCACGGCGGGCGGTCGCGAGTACGTGCTGCGCCGCAAGCCGCCCGGCAAGCTGCTC
>JBGPZN010000446.1:0-3242 GCA_041493815.1 Methylomirabilia bacterium | reverse complement strand
CTCCGGTCCCGGGTACTTCACGCCGCGGCTGGCGCGCGCCGTCGGTCCGTCGGGCCACGTCTACGCGCTCGACCCGGAGCCGGCGGTGCTCGACGTGATGCGCCGGCGCCTCAAGCAGGCCGGCGTGCGCAACGTCACGCCGGTGCTGAGCCGCGACGACGACCCGATGCTGCCGAACGGCCACTGCGACCTCGCGGTGATCATCAACGTCTACCACCACATGCACGGCGGCCCCGCCTTCCTGCGACGGCTGGTCTCCCGGCTCCCTCGCGGCGGTCGGGTGATCAACGTCGACTGGAACGAGGACTCGGACTTCGGCCCGCCGCCCAAGCGCCGCGTGCCGCGCGCGCGCTTCCTGCGCGACGCGCGCCGGGCCGGCCTTCGCCTGGTGGCCGAGCGCTCATTCCTGCCGCACCAGTACTTCCTCGAGCTCCGCCGCGCGCACTGAGACGCGGTGCTGGGCTAGGTCAGCCCGAGGCGCTTGCGCTCCTCTTCCTTGAGGACGCGGCGCAGGATCTTGCCGGAGGCCGTCTTGGGGATCGCGTCGACGAACGCGACCTCGTGCAGCGTCTTGTAGCCGGCCAGGCGGCCGCGCGCCCACTCGAGCACCGCCTCCGCCGTGAGCGCCGGGTCCTTGCGCACGATGAACGCCTTCGGGACCTCGCCGGCCTCGGGGTCGGGCTTGCCGATCACCGCGCAGTCCGCCACGCCGGGGTGCTCGAACAGCAGCGCCTCGATCTCGGCCGGCGCGATGCCGAAGCCCTTGTACTTGATCATCTCCTTCTTGCGGTCGGTGATGGTCAGGTAGCCCTGGGCGTCGAGGCGGCCGATGTCGCCCGTGTAGAGCCAACCGTTGCGCAGCGCCGCCGCCGTCGACTCGGGCGCGTTCCAGTAGCCGAGCATCACCTGCGGTCCGCGCACGATGATCTCGCCCACCTCGCCCACCGGCAGCTCGCGCTCGCCGGTCTCCAGGTCGACGATCTTCTGCTCGGTGTCGTTCACGGGCAGGCCGCCGGTGTCGATCGTCAGGAACTCGTCGTCGTGGACGGGGTTGAGGTGCGTCACCGGTCCGGCCTCGGTCAGGCCGTAGCCCTGCACGACCTTCACGCCCGTCAGGTCGGTGACCCGGCGGGCGAGCTCCGGCGCCACCGGCGCGGCGCCGACCATGAACATCTTCACGCGGCTCCAGTCCACCTTGCCGATGTCGGGGCGGTTGGCGAGCGCCAATAGAATGGGCGGCACGACGAACACGATGCTGACGCGCTTGTCGACGATGAGCCGGAGCGACTCGGCCATGTCGAAGCGCTCCATGACGATCATGCGGGTGCCGCCGTGCACGGCGCCGCCCATCAGCATGAGTCCGTAGATGTGATAGAAGGGCAGGAACACCATGAACGTGTCGGCGTCGGTGGAGCGGATCGCCGACATGAACTGGATGTTGTTCGACAGGAACACCTTGTGGCTCAGCAGCACCCCCTTGGGCAATCCGGTGGTGCCGCTCGAGTAGGGGAGCACCAGGAGCTCGTCGCCGGGGACGTCGAGCGCCGGCGGCGGCGCCGTCGTCGCGGCCGCGATGAGGTCGGCGAAGCGCACCACGTCGGGCGCGGGCGCGGCGCCGGGTCCCACGACGATGACGTGCTTGAGCCGCGGCGCCTCGCCGCGCACGGCCCGCACGATCGGCAGGAGGTCCTGCTGCACCACCACCGCCACCGCCTGGGCGTCGCCGAGCTGATAGGCGACCTCGCGCTCCTTGTAGGAGGGGTTCATCGGGCTCGACACCGCGCCCAGCCGCGCGATCGCGTAGAACGCGACGACGTACTCCGGCCGGTTGGTCATGAACAGGCACACCCGGTCGCCCCGGCCGATGCCGAGACCGCGCAGCGTGTTGGCGAAGGCGTTGACCAGCCCCTCCAGCTCGCGGAAGGTGATGCTGGCGTCCTTGAACGCGATCGCCTCGCGTTCGGGGTAGAGCGTGACGGGACGGTCGAGCATCGCCCCGTAGGGAATGTCGGGGTACGTCAGTCGCGGACGGTACAGCTCGGGCTGCGACGGTGCGCGCATCGGGAAGCCTCCGGGCAGTATTATAGTCGCGCCATGCGGCGGATTGCCGACCTCCTCAGAACCGAAGAGCGCCGGGCGCTCGCCGAACTGGAGCCGGCCGAGCGCGTGAAGCTGGCGCTGCGGCTCGGGGCCCGCGATCTCGAGTCGTTCAGGCTGGCTCAGAACCCCCCGCTCGATGCCGCCGAGGCCGACCGCGCCCTGCGGCGGCGGCGCCAGCAGGCGCGCCGCCCTTCGCGCTGCGTCCAGGAGCTGATCGGCTGAGCCTGCTCGCCCGCGTCGCGGCCCTCCTGCGCGAGCGAGGGATCGCGTTCGCGGTGATCGGGGCCGCGGCCATGGCGGTGCACGGCGTCAGCCGCGCGACCCGCGATCTCGATCTCCTCGTGATGTCCGCCGAGTGTCTGGCCCCGCCGACCTGGGCCGCGCTCGAGCACGACGGCCTGGGCGTCAGCATTCGGCGCGGCGACGCCGACGATCCCCTCGCTGGGGTGGTCAGAGTGACGGCCGCCGGCGACTCGCCGATCGACGTCGTCGTCGGACGGGCCGGGTGGCAGGACGCCGCCATCGGCCGCGCGACGGTGCGAACGATCGAAGGCGTCGCGGTGCCGGTGGTGACCGCGACCGACCTCATACTGCTCAAGCTTTACGCCGGCGGACCGCAGGACGCCTGGGACGTCGAGCAGCTTCTGGCGAGCGGCGATCGGGCGATGCTCGTGGCCGCGGTCGAAGCCGCGCTCCCGATGCTGCCCGAGGACTCCCAACGGGTGTGGGCGCGCATCGTCAGGCCGCGGTAGAGTACGCGCTCATTATGGCCGCCGGCAGCGGCTGCGCGAAGCGACCGACGCCCTCCGTCGTTCAGGCACCGCCGCCGGTCACTGCGCCGGCGACGGCGACGAGCGTCGCCCGTGCGACGGGCGCCACCACGACGGTGATGCGGCGTGGACCAAGAGCCGTGAGGCGCTGCAAATCGAGACGCCAAGTGAGCCCGCGTCTTCTCCTTAGTCCGCTCTGACTCTCCGCAGTCGCTGCATCTGCGCCGATGCGCCGTGAGAACAAGGCGCGCCCGGTGAGCTCTTCGATGGGCACCCGTGGTCGGCTCCGAGTCGTCTTCGTCCGGCTTCTGGCCTTGCTTGCGGCAGCCCCGGGCGGCGCGCTGCCCTCTACGGCGATTGGGACTGGCACGG
>JBGPZN010000268.1:0-5144 GCA_041493815.1 Methylomirabilia bacterium | reverse complement strand
CGTGGCGGTCTGGCCGCGCTCGCGCTGCTCAGCTTCCTGACGACGGCAGGGGCGGCGCCGTCGGGGCCACCGATCCGGATCGGCGGCACGCTCGCGCTGACCGGGCCGCTGGCGCCCACCGCGCTGCTGCACAAGATCGCCGGCGAGCTCTACGTCGAGGAGCTGAACAAGGGCAACGGCCTGCTCGGTCGCCCCGTCGAGTGGGTCCTGCTCGACGATCAGTCCAAGCCGGATCTCACCCGCAGCCTCTACGAGAAGCTGATCACCGTCGACAAGGTCGACCTGCTGATGGGGCCGTACGCGACGAGCGGGATCCTCGCCGCCATGGGCGTGGCCCAGCGCTACGGCAAGGTGTTCGTGCACCACTCCTTCGGCATGCCGCACCTGGCGAAGTACGAGATGCACTTCCCCACCGCGGCGTTCGGGTTCGAGCCGAACGTCACGCTGCCCACGACGGTCTTCAACGGGCTGGCCGCCACCGCCAACCCGCCCAAGACCGTGGCGATCCTCACCAGCAAGTTCCCGTCGGCGCAGTTCCAGTCCAACGGGGCCCGGGAAGTCGCCGAGAAGCGCGGGCTCAAGGTCGTCCTCTACCTCGAGTACGAGTTCGGCACGCGTGACTGGGGCGCGCTGGCCGCGCGCGTGAAGGACGCGAAGGCCGACTTCCTCTGGGTCGGCGCGCTCGGGCTCGATGGCAACCAGCTCCTCGAGGCGATGAAGAAGCTCGACTACACGCCGCCCCGGCACTTCCATCTCTTCCCGGCGCCGGGGCCCCTGGCGCTGGCGCCCGAGGGCAAGCTGGCGCTGTCCTCGACCGTGTTCGAGGAGCACCCGCCGTTCATGACCAATCCCAGCGCCGCCCGGCTGGTGCCGCTCTACCGGGAGCGCGCCACCAAGGCCAACCTGCCCTACCCCTACCTCGACACGCAGGCGGCGGGCTCGTTCGCCGCCTGGCAGATCCTCGAGGCGGCGGTCACCGCGACGAAGAGCCTGGACGACAAGGCGATGGGCCAGTGGCTGCGCGCCAACCGGGTCGACACGATCATCGGCAAGCTGCGCTTCGACGGCCCCAACAACTATGGCGACGACCTCTTCAAGGTGAAGCAGGTGCAGGACGGCAAGTGGGTCGTGGTGTGGCCCCGCGAGTTCGCGGCGCCGGGCGCCCGGCTGCTGCCGCCCTGATCGGCGGCGACGCGACCGTCGCGATCGCATGCCCAGCCTGACGCTGCTCGGGCAGGCGGTCGTCTCCGGCCTGCTGGCCGGCGGGATCTACGGGCTCCTCGCGCTCGGTTTGAGCCTCTCGTGGGGCTTGCTGCGCCTGGTGAACCTTGCGCACTTCGCCCTCGCATTGCTCGGCGCCTACCTCACCTACCAGCTCGGCACCGCGCTGCACATGGCGCCGGGGCTGGCGATGCTGGCCATCGTCCCCGCGTTCTTCGTCCTCGGGATGGGCTTCCACGCGGTCTTCACCTACTTCCGCGTGACCGAGTTCACCTCGCTGCTCGTCACCTTCGGCGTCGCCGTCATCCTCGAGTCGCTGATCCAGTGGTTCTGGACAGCCGACTATCGTCGCTACGAGACCGCGTACGCGACGGCGTCGATCCGGGTGGGGCCGCTGTTCGTGCCGACGCTCGAGATGCTCGCGTGCCTGACCGCCGCCGTCCTGGCGCTCGCCACCTGGGCGTGGCTGCGCTTCAGCTACGTCGGCAAGGCCCTGCGGGCGAGCGCCGAGGACCCGGCCATCGCCGCCGCCTTCGGCGTGAACCACCGCCGGCAGGCGTTCCTGCTCTCCGGCGTGAGCGCCGCCTACGCCGGCATCGCCGGCACGTTCATCGCGCTGATCTCGACGCTGGCGCCATCGCAGATCTGGGCGTGGGTTGGCGTGGTGTTCGCGGTGGTCATCATCGGGGGGCTCGCCAACCCGATCGGCGCGCTGCTGGCCGGGCTCCTCATCGGGGTGAGCGAGTCGCTCACGATGGCCGTCGTGACGCCGGCGTGGGCGCCGCTGGTCTCGTTCTCGGTGCTCATCCTGATCCTGATCGCGCGGCCGGATCGCGTGTGAGCGCGCGGCGACGCGTCGCCGCCGGGCTGCTGGCGGCCGGGCTCGCGCTGGGCGGGCTGGCGACGGCGGGGTTGCCCGCGTTCTACGAGTCGTTCCTCTACATCATCTTCTCGTGGATCGCGCTGGCCACGAGCTGGAGCCTTCTCAGCGGCTATGCCGGCTATTTCAGCTTCGGTCACGGCGCCTTCTTCGGCGCCGGCATGTACACCACGGCGACGCTGACCACCGCGCTGGGGCTGCCGTTCCTGGCGACGCTGCCCGTCGCCGGCGTGGTGGCGGCGGCGCTCGGGGCGGGCATCGGCGCGGTGGTATTCCGGGTGAAGCGGCTGCGCGGCGAGCTGTTCGGCCTGCTCACGCTCGCGGTCGGCTTCGTGCTGGCCACGATCGTGCTGAATACGCGCATCGACGGCGGGCCGGGCGTCTACCTCAGCGCCGTGCCCCTGCCCCGGCTGCTGTCCTCGCCGACGGGCACCCTGTATCTGCTCGGCCTGGCGCTGGCGCTGGCGACCGTCGCCGCGGCGTACGTCATCGCCCACTCGCGGCTCGGGCTCGGCCTGTACGCCATCCACGACGACGAGGACGTCGCCGAGCTCGAGGGCGTGCCGACGCTGTCGTACAAGCTGATCGCCTTCGCGCTCTCGGCCGGCATCGCCGGCGTGGCCGGCGGCATCCACGCGATGTACGTCAGCTACGTCACCGTCGGCGAGACCTTCTCGATCACCGTGCCGCTCTACGTCGTGCTCATGAGCGTGCTCGGCGGCGCGCGCCACTGGCTCGGCCCGGCCGTCGGCGCCACGATCATCGCCGCGTCGCTCTACACCTTCACTGGCGGCCAGCAGGCCGTGCTCGGGCGCGCGGCCGTCGCCTTCGTCCTGATTCTCGTCATCCTGCTCCTGCCCGAGGGCGTCGTGCCCGCCGCCCTCGCGCGCTGGCGGAGGTGGCGGCCACACCCTCTGGAGATTTTCACCACGGCGGCTTCGACGCCGGCTCCCGCCGCCCCGGCCGTCGCGCTCACGTGCGAGAACGTGTGGCGCGCCTTCGGCGGCATCCAGGCGCTGCGCGGCGTGAGCCTCAGCGTGGAGCCTGGCGAGATCGTCGGACTCGTGGGGCCCAACGGCTCCGGCAAGACGACGCTCATCAACGTCATCAGCGGGTACTACGCGGCCGACCGGGGCCGGGTCGTGCTCGGCGCCGAGGTGCTCACGGATCGGCCGGCCCACGAGATCGCCGGGCTCGGCGTCAGCCGCACGCACCAGATCCCGCGGCCGTTCGCGCACTTCACCGCGCTCGACAACGTGGCGCTGGCGGCCACGTTCGGCGCCACGCGCCTGACACCGGGCCAGGCCCGCGCCGAGGCGCGCGACTGGCTGGAGTTCACCGGGCTCGGCCGGCGGGCGGCGGCCTTGCCCCACGAGCTGAACCTGCACGAGCGCAAGTTCCTGGAGCTGGCGCGCGCGCTGGCCGGCCGGCCGCGCGTGATCCTGCTCGACGAGGTGCTGTCGGGACTGAACCCCGCCGAGATCGCCGGCGCCGTGCGGCTGATCCAGGAGATCCGCGGGCGCGGCGTCGCCGTCCTGTTCGTCGAGCACCTCATGCGCGCGGTCCTGGAGCTGTGCGATCGGGTGGTCGTGCTCAACGAGGGCACCGTCATCGCCACCGGGAGCCCCCACGAGGCGATGCGGGCCGAGCGCGTCGTCGAGGTGTACCTCGGCAAGGCCCACGTCGTTGCTTGAGGTCCGGCATCTGGCCATCGCCTACGGCGGCGCCCCCGCGGTGTGGGACGCCACGCTCGAGGTGGGCGAGCGCGAGGTCGTTTCGGTGATCGGCCCCAACGGAAGCGGCAAGAGCACGCTGGTGAACACGATCGCCGGGCTGCTGCGCGCGCACTCGGGGGAGCTGCGCTTCGACGGCGTCGACCTCGGCGCGGTGCCCTCGCACCTCGTCTGCCGCCAGGGCATCGCGCTCGTCCCCGAGGGGCGGCGCCTGTTCATGCGCATGTCCGTCGAGGAGAACCTCGAGATGGGCTGCTATCGCGGCGAGGCCCGGCGGGCACGGACGACGACGCTGGAGCGCGTCTACCGGCTGTTCCCGATCCTGCGCGAGCGCCGCCGGCAGCTCGCGGGGTCGCTCTCCGGCGGCCAGCAGCAGATGGTGGCGATCGGCCGCGCCCTCATGGCGCTGCCCCGGCTGCTGCTGCTCGACGAGCCGTCGCTGGGGTTGGCGCCGGCGGTAGTCGATCAGATGTTCGAGATCATCCGCGCGATCAACGGCGAGGGTGTGGCGATCCTGCTCGTCGAGCAGAACGTGGTCCGCGCGCTGGAGATCGCCGCCCGGGCCTACGTGCTGGAGGAGGGCCGGACCGTGGCCGACGGCCCCCCGGCGATTTTGCGCCAGCAATCGCGCATCCGAGAGGCGTATCTTGGTCTGCGCGACGGCGGAGACGTCAACCCGTGAAGGAGGCACGACGATGGCGATGATCAAGGTGCGCGACCTGGCGTACGGGCGGCTGCGGGCGCCGGACCTCGACGTCATGGAGGAGTTCCTCACCCACTTCGGTCTGATCCGGTCGGCCCGGACGCCCACCGCGCTCTACATGCGCGGCACCGACCCGCGCCACCACCTGCACGTGACCGAGAAGGGCGACCCCGCCTTCGTCGGCTTCGCCTACGCCGCCGCCAGCGAGGAGGATCTCGCGCGCGTGGCGAAGGCGCCGGGCGCCTCGGCGGTGGAGTCGATCGACGAGCCCGGCGGCGGCAAGCGGGTGCGCCTGCGGGAGCCCAACGGCTACCAGATCGAGGTCGTGCACGGGATCGAGACGCCACCGGCCATTCCCGTCCAGCGCCAGCACATGAACACGGGCCCCGAGCCGCTGCGCCGGGCCGGCGAGCTGATGCGGCTCAAGAAGTCACCGGCGCCGATCAAGCGGATCGGCCACGGCGTGTTCGGCACGCCCAAGGTGAAGGAAACCGTGCAGTGGTTCCGCGACACGCTCGGCTTCATCGGCTCGGACGACGTGTACGCGGGCCAGAAGGATCATCTCATCGGCTCCTTCAACCGCTGCGACCGCGGCGAGGAGTACGTG
>JBGPZN010000145.1:0-8014 GCA_041493815.1 Methylomirabilia bacterium | reverse complement strand
GTCCGGCGGCCACGCGCGCGCCGAGCTGACGGCGCTCGTCGCCGAGCTGTGCGGGGCGAGGTGAGCCGCCGTACACGGCTCGCCCTTGCCGCCGTCCTCGCTCTCGTCGCCGGCCCCGCGGCGGCCCAGCCGTGCTCCGACTGCCTGGAGGCCGGCGCCGCCCGCGTGAGCCTGAGCGTGCCGGCCGGAGCCCCGCTGGCCGGCTACGGCAACGCCACTCGCCGCCTGCTGCTGCCCGACCTCTTCGGGCGCCAGGCCCACGCGTTCTGGTTCAAGCCCTCGCAGGGCGAGCGGGACGCGCTGGCCGCACGCGCGCTGGTCTTACAATCGGACGGCCGCCGGGTGGCGTGGGTCGCGCTCGACCTGCTGGCGGTGGACCGGGCCTTCACCGCCGACGTCGAGCGGCGACTGCAGTCCGCCGGCGTGCCACCGCTCACGCTCCTGCTCTCGGCGTCGCACACGCACTCCGGTCCCGGGGCGTACGTCGACTCGGCGCTGCTGGGCTGGCTGGCGCTCGACCGGCTCGACGGCGCCGTCCGCGCGGCGCTGCTCGACGCGGTCGTGGCCGCCGTCCGGCAAGCCGACGGCGCGCGGGGACCCGCGCGAGTGGCCGCGGGGAGCGTGGCGACGCCGCGTCTCACCACGAGCCGCCTCGGTCAGGCGATCGACTCCGAGCTGCTCGTCCTGAGGGTGACGAGCGCGGGCGGCGCCCCGATCGCGCTGGTGTGGAACTACGCGATCCACGGCACCATGCTCGGCCCGCGCAACCTCCGGCTGTCCGCGGACGTGATGGGCGAGGCCTCGAGCCGGCTCGAGCAGGCGCTCGGCGCGCCCGTGCTCTTCGTCAACGGTGCCGTCGGTGACGTGAGTCCCGCGCGCCACGGCGAGCGCGAGATGAGCGTCCTGGGCGCCGAGCTGGCCGGACTGGCGCGGGCGGGCTGGGCCCAGGCCGAGCCGATCGGGCGTCCCACGCTGGCCGTGGCCGAGCTGTCGGCGGCGCTGCCGGCTCCGCGGGTGTCGGCGCACAATTGCCTGGGCGGGTGGGCGCCGCGCGCGATCACGCTGCCGCTGGGCTCGGCCCTTCCGCGCGAGACCACGCTGACCGCCGTCGCGGTGGGCAACGTCGGCTGGGTCACATTCCCGGGCGAACTGCAGACGAGCCTGGGGCGGGGAATCAAGAACGCGGGCGGCGGGCGGCTGCGTCACGCGCTCGTGGCCGGTGTCACCAACGACTACCTCGGCTACTTCGTCGCCGCCGCCGACTACGACCGCCCGGGCTACGTCACCTGCGCGAGCGTGTACGGACCCGACGCCGGCACCTGCCTGGCCGAGGCCGCCGCCGGTCTGCTCACCCGCGCCGCTCGGGGTGAGCCGCGGCCCGCGCCGCCGGCGGCGTGCGACCGATGAGCGCGACGCGCCTCGTTGACATGGGGGCCCCGACATGGCCCCCAACCCCCCCAACACTCGTCGCCCCCCGGCAAAGCTGGGGTGCTCCTCGACCTCCCGCTGCTTGCTGGGCCCCGACATGGCCCCCAACCCCCCCAACGCTCGGACCGCCGCGGCAAAGCCGTGGCGGTCCTCGGTACCCCGACAGGCTCCTAGCGGGCGGCGGTGAGACGGCGGGCGAGCGCGGACTTCTTGCGGGCGGCGGTGTTGCGATGGATGACGCCCTTGGTCACTGCCTTGTCGAGGGAACGGATCGCCTCCGCGATGGTCGTGCGCTGCTCGGGACCCTCGGCCGCCCGCGCGACCTTCACGGCCGTCCGCAGGTGCGAGCGCACCGCGCGGTTGCGCAGGCGCCGGCGCTCGTTCTGGCGTATCCGCTTGATGGCCGACTTCGTGTTCGCCACTCGGTGACCCCTCCTGGTGCGACCTCGACGCTCGTCCGGTCGGGCGCCGGGCGCGCGACGGACCGCGCTGCATCATGCCCGACGGGCGGGGGATTTACAAGGTGAGCTCGTCCGAGCGGCAGGTCGTGGGCGCGCTCGGCTCGATCGGCGTCGCCACCCTGGCCAGTCGGGTGCTGGGCTTCGTGCGCGACATGATCGTCGCGCTGGCCTTCGGCGCCGGCCCGGTGACCGACGCCTTCTTCGTCGCCTTCCGCATCCCGAACATCCTGCGGCGGCTGCTGGCCGAGGGGGCGCTGTCCACGGCCGTGATCCCGGTCTTCACCGAATACGCGGTGACCCGGCCACGCGCGGAACTGGTCCGGATGCTGCGAGCGGTGCTGGCCGCCGCCCTGCTGGTGCTGGGCGTCACCACGGTGGCCGGTATCCTGGCGGCGCCCTGGGTCGTGGCGATCATCGCGCCCGGCTTCGCCGACGACCCCGGCCAGCGCGCACTGGCGGTGCAGCTCACGCGGCTGATGTTCCCGTACCTGATCCTGGTCGGCCTCGCGGCCTTCGCGATGGGCGTGCTCAACTCGCAGGGCCGGTTCTTCGCGGCGGCGCTGGGGCCCGCCCTCCTCAACGTCGGGATGATCGCGACGGTGCTGGCGCTGGCCGGCCGTGTCGATCCGCCGATCCTCTCCCTGGCACTCGGCGTGCTCGTGGGCGGCGTCGGCCAGATGCTGGTGCAGGTGCCGAGCGTGCGCCGCGTCGGCCTGCTCGTGGCGCCGTCGGGCGAGCTCGGGCATCCCGCGCTCGGCCGGGTGGCGCGGCTGCTGCTGCCGGCGGTGTTCGGGCTGGCCGCGGTGCAGGTGATGGTCTTCGTCAACACGCTGCTGGCCTCACTGCTGCCGGCGGGCTCGATCTCGTTCCTTTACTACGCGGACCGGGTCATGGAGTTCCCGCTGGGGATCTTCGGCATCGCGCTGGCGTCGGCATCGCTGCCGGCCATGTCCCGCCAGGCCGCCGAGGGCGATACGCCGGGGGTGGCGGCCACGGTCAACTTCGCGCTGCGGCTGGCGGCCTACGTCTCGGTGCCCGCCACGGTGGGGCTGGTCGTGCTGAGCGTGCCGATCACCCGGCTGCTCTTCGAGCGCGGCCGCTTCGGCCCCGGCGACACCACGGCGACGGCCGTCGCCCTCGTCTGGTACGCGCTCGGCCTCGTCGGGTTCGCGGGCGCGCGGATCGCCGCCCAGGCGTTCTACGCGATCGCCGAGCCGGCGACGGCGGTCAAGCTGGGCGTGCTCGCCATCGGCGCGAACCTGATCGCCGCGATCGTCCTGATGGGGCCGATGGGTCACGCCGGCCTGGCCGCCGCGTCGTCGTTCGGCGCCTACGTGAACCTCGCCGGTCTGCTGTGGGCGGCGCGCCGCCGCTTCGGCCCGCTCGGTGGGCGCACCCTGCTGCGCTCCGTCGTCCGCACGCTGCTGGCGTGTCTGCCGCTGCTGCTCTGGTGCGTGGCGGCGTTGCGCCTGGCCGATCGGCTGCCGGTGGACACGACCGGGCGGCTGGCGGTCTGGCTGGCCGTCACGATCGGCGTCGGCGCGCTCGTGTTCGCGCTGACGAGCGTGCTGCTGCGCTCGCCCGAGCGCCTCGTGCTGTGGGGGATGTTGCCGTCGCGACGCCGACGTTGATATAATCCGCCGTGCACTCCAGGCATCCCGCGCGGTCCGCTGTCCGCCCGCGGGTCTCGTCCCCGGAGACCCGGCGCCGCTGATGCCAGCGGTCGCCGAGTATCTCGGGGCCCTCCAGAGCGAGCAGGGAGCGTCCCGAAATACTCTCGCGGCCTACCGGCGCGACCTCGACGACTTCCTGCGATTCCTGACCAGCCGCCGGTGCACGCCCGGCGCCGCATCGGCTGACGATGTGGTGAGCTGGCTGGAGCGCCTGCGGGCGCGGGGGCTGGCGCCGGCCAGCGTGGCGCGGCGGCTGTCGGCGGTGCGCGGCTTCTATCGCCATCTCCTGCGCGAGGGCGAGGTCCGCCGAGATCCGACCGAGCACCTCGATACACCGCGCGCCGGGCGTCCGCTGCCGCGCGCGCTGTCGCGTGAGTCGGCGGTCCTGCTGGTGGAGGCCCCCGACACCCGGCGTCCGGCCGGCGTGCGTGACCGCGCGGTGCTCGAGCTGCTGTACGCGACGGGGATGCGCGCCTCGGAATGCCGGGGGCTGCGGCTGGAAGATCTGAATCTCTCGGCCGGATACGTGATCTGCACGGGCAAGGGCGCCAAGCAGCGGCTGGTTCCGGTCGGGGCCGAGGCGCTCGCGTGGGTCCGCCGCTACGTCCGCGACGTCCGCCCGCGCGAAACCCGGCGCCGGGACAGCGGTCACCTCTTCGTCAACCCGCGGGGGGGCGCGTTCTCGCGGCAATCGTTGTGGACGCTCGTCCGCCGGGCGGCCGCGGTGGCGGGCCTCAGGGGCCGCGTGTCACCGCACGTGCTGCGCCACTCGTTCGCCAGCCACCTGCTGGAGGGCGGTGCCGATCTGCGCTCGGTGCAGGCGATGCTCGGCCACGCCGACATCTCGACGACGCAGATCTACACCCACCTGCCGAGCTCGGCGCTCAAGCGCATGTACCGCGAGTTCCACCCGAGGGCGACATAGTGGCGCGCCGTGCGCACGCCTATCCGCAGGTGATGCCGAGCGCCGCCGACGTGGTGGACGGCCCGGTGGTGGCCGCACCCGCGACGCTGGCCGCGACGGACGCGATGCGGCTGGCCCGGCGCCGCGGCGCCGACGTGCTGGGCGCGGGCGAGCACCGCTGGGTGCTGCGGGACGACCTCGCGCGCGCCGATGGGCTGGGGCTCGGCGGGCTGGCGATCGCCCGGCTGGCGCGGCCGCTGCCCGTCGTCAACGCGCGTGACTCGGAGATCGCGGTGCGGCGGCATCTGGCGAGTGGGGCACCGGCCGTCGTCGTCATGCGGGGACGGGCTCCGCTCGGCGTCGTGCGGCGGGCGCCGCCGGCGGTGACGATCTCGATGCAGGCGCGCTTCGAGCGCTGGCTGGACGCCGACAGCCGTGCGCTCCTCGGCACCGTGGGCCGGCTGGCGGCCGATCACGGGGCGCGCGCCTTCGCGGTGGGCGGGCTCGTGCGGGACGCCTGGCTCGGGCGCCCGGGCGGAGTGCGCGATCTCGACGTCGTCGTCGAGGGGGACGCGCGCCTGGTCGCCCGCGGGCTCGCCGCCGCCCTCGCGGGTACGCTGGTCGAGCACGACCGCTTCCTCACGGCGTCCGTCACGCTGCCCGGCGGCCGGCGGGTCGACGTGGTCACCGCTCGCTCGGAGCGGTACGAGGAGCCGGGCGCGCTGCCGCGCGTGATGCCGGCCGCGATCGGCCAGGACCTCAGGCGGCGCGACTTCGCTGTGAACGCCATGGCGGTCGAGCTGGCGTCGGGGACGTTCGGACTCCTCGATCCGCTCGGCGGAAGCGCCGACGTCACGCGCCGCCGGCTGCGCATCCTGCATCCGCTGTCGTTCGTCGAGGATCCCACGCGGATCTTCCGCGCCGCCCGCTACGCGGCTCGGCTGGGGTTCGCGCTGGATGCGTGGAGCGCGCGGTGCCGCGCGCTGGCGCTCGAGCTGGGGCCGTACGCGGCGCTGTCACCGGCGCGGCTGGCCACCGAGCTGGAACGCATCCTTGCGGAGGAAGGCGCCGCACCGGCGCTGATCGCGCTGGCGCGGGCAGGCGCGTTCCGGCTGCTGGCGACCCGGCATCGCGCGACGCGGCCCTGCGTGGCCCGACTCGCCGCGCTGCCGGCGACCCTGCAGTGGGCGCGCGCGCGCCGCCTGGCGACGCCACCGCTGGAACTGCTCGCCGCCGTGCTGGCCGCGGACCAGGCGGAGGTCGTGGCGGCGGCGATCCTGCGCGGGCTGGCACTGAGTGGCGCGCCGCTGAGCCGCGTGCGCGAGGCCCTGACCGCGACGCCGGGGCTGAGCGAGCGGCTCGCGGCCGCGGGCCGGCCGAGCGAGGGGGTGCGGGCGCTGCGCGAGGCGGGCCCGCTGGCGCCGGCCTGGCTGCACCTGGCTGGCGACGACGCCATGCGCGCGCGCCTGGGGCGCCTGGTCGGCGCCGAGCCGGACGCCCGCCCCGTGCTCGGCGGTGACGCGGTGCTCGACCTGGGGGTGGCGCGCGGTCCCGACGTCGCCGCGGTGCTGGGCGCGTTGCGCGACGCGCGGCTGGACGGGGAAATCCACGATCGGCAGGACGAAATGGACTACGTTAAGGCGTGGCTCGCGACCCGGACAAAGGAGGGATGACTTGGGCCCGAAATTCATCTTCGTGACCGGCGGCGTGGTCTCCTCGCTGGGTAAAGGGCTGGCCTCGGCCTCGATCGGCGCGCTGCTGGAGGCGCGGGGCTACCGCGTGTCCCTGCAGAAGATGGATCCCTACATCAACGTCGACGCGGGCACGATGAGTCCCTACCAGCACGGCGAGGTCTTCGTCACCGACGACGGGGGCGAGACCGACCTCGACCTCGGCCACTACGAGCGATTCACCTCGGCCCGGGTGACACGCGACCACAACATCACCACCGGCAAGGTCTACTTCTCCGTCATCCAGAAGGAGCGCCGGGGCGACTACCTGGGGCGGACGGTCCAGGTCATCCCGCACATCACCGACGAGATCAAGGCGTCGGTTCGCCGGGTGGCTCGCGACACCGACATCCTCATCGTCGAGGTGGGCGGCACCGTGGGCGACATCGAGAGCCTGCCGTTCCTGGAGGCCATCCGCCAGCTCAGGAAGGACGTCGGCAAGGACAACGTGCTCTACGTCCATCTCACGCTGGTCCCCTTCATGCAAGCCGCGGCAGAGCTGAAGACGAAGGCGACGCAGCATTCGGTGAAGGAGCTGCGGGCCATCGGCATCCAGCCCGATATCCTGTTGTGCCGCACCGACCGCTATCTGCCGCCCGGCATCAAGTCGAAGATCGCGCTGTTCTGCGACGTCGAGGAGGAGGCGGTCATCACCGCCAAGGACGTGGAGACGGTCTACGAGGTGCCGCTGGTGTTCCACCGTGAGGGCCTCGACGAGATCGTCATCAAGCTGCTCGGGCTGGAGGCGCGTCCGATCGACCTCACGCGCTGGGAGGACGTGGTGCGGCGGGTGAAGTCGCCGCGCACGAGCACCCGCATCGCGGTGGTCGGCAAGTACGTCGAGCTCAAGGATTCCTACAAGAGCCTCATCGAGGCGCTGACCCACGGCGGGATCGCCAACGATGCGCGCGTGGACGTGGCCTGGGTGGACGCCGAGCACATCGAGCGCGACGGCGCCGCCGCCCACTTCCGTGACGTCCACGGCATCCTGGTCCCGGGCGGCTTCGGCGACCGCGGCATCGAGGGCAAGATCGAGGCGGTCCGCTACGCGCGCGAGGAGGGCGTGCCGTACTTCGGCATCTGCCTCGGCATGCAGTGCGCGGTGATCGAGTACGCCCGCCACGTGTGCGGCCTGGCCGGCGCCAACTCCTCGGAGTTCGTGCCCGACGCGCCCCACCTGGTGATCGACCTGCTCCCCGGGCAGCGCGGCCTCGCCGACAAGGGCGGCACCATGCGGCTGGGCCTCTACCCGATCCTCCTCACCGAGGGCACGCGCGCCTCGCGGCTGTACGGGCAGGGAATCATCCAGGAGCGCCACCGCCACCGCTACGAGGTCAACAACGACTACCTGCCGCGGCTCGAGAAGAACGGGCTGCGCGTGTCGGGGCTATGGGCCGAGAAGCAGCTCGTCGAGATCATCGAGCTGGCCGAGCATCCCTACTTCGTCGCCGGCCAGTTCCACCCCGAGTTCCGCTCACGCCCCTGGGATCCCCACCCCCTCTTCGCCGGCTTCATCCAAGCCGCCCTCGACCACGGCCACACCCGATGAATGCGACGAACGCATGAATGTGACCGCCCAACAAATAAGTCGGGACGAAGTACGGCTAGATCGGGAGGGCGAACGGTGCCGGCAGCCTTCTAGACCAGGCCACCCACGTCGCGACCCGCAAACAGCGGCTTCGTTACAAACAGCTTCGCGACAAAAAGCATGACCCGCGAAGTCACCATCGCAAACCTGGTGGTCGGGGGCCGGCGCCCGCTCGTGCTCATCGGGGGCCCGTGCGCGATCGAGAACGAGACGCACGCGCTGATGACCGC
>JBGPZN010000459.1:0-3157 GCA_041493815.1 Methylomirabilia bacterium | reverse complement strand
GGCCGGCTCGCCGGAGACGGCGCCACCGCACATCGTGGCCCGGCTGCGCGAGCGGCTGCGTGAACGGCTGGCGGCGGGTGGTTGAGCTGCGCCAGCAGCCTATTTCTTGCGTGGATCGTCGGTGGCGTTCTCGTAGGCGCTAGCCCAGGCGAAATGCTTCACTCCCTTCGGCACCTGCACATAGCCCCCGGGCTTGACCGCCTGCCCCTTGCTCTCGTCGAACTTGTCGCCGATGCCAACGTGGAACATGCCGGAGATGACGGTCACGTTCTCATCATTGGGGTGGGTGTGGGGCGCGGACGACGTAGCCTCCCTCCTTGCTCGGATCGCCAGCGAGAACTGATTGCTGCGCGCCCGCCGGAAGTGCAGGCGGCGCCGGCCCCCATTTCACGCCATCGCCCTGGACGAAGGTGGCTTCCTGGGCCCACACCCAATGTCCGGCGGTCAGCGCGCCGGCCAGGATCAGAGCTGCGAGACGTGTGTGCTGCATGGTGTCCTCCCTCAACCGATCGAGTCAAAGCCCAGCCCCATGATCGGAAGGCTCGTGATCGTACCGTCGCTCCATGGCCGGCGGATCGTAGGCGCGGATCGGCGGCAGCGGCCCCGTCCACCGCTCCACCTCCACGAGGGCGTGCTGGCCCGAGCAGCCCTGCGCGAGCCTCGAGGTACCGCGGTCGAAGGTGAGCACGTTCGGGTTGCCGTGGACGCACATCGCGTCGGGCTGCGACGGGTCGAGCGGGTCGTACCAGGCGCCGGTCGAGAGCTGGACGACGCGCGGGCGCACCGTATCGGTCACGACGGCGCCGGCGAGGCAGCTGCCGCGGTCGTTGAACACGCGGACCACGTCACCGTCACGGATGGCGCGAGCGGCGGCGTCGGCCGGATGGATGCGGATGGGCTCGCGCCCGCGCACCTTGGTGGACTGGCTGAAGGCGCCGACGTCGAGCTGGCTGTGCAGGCGCGCCGTCGGGTTGTTCGCGACGAGATGGAGCGGGTAGCGCCGGGCGAGCGGCGCGCCGAGCCACTCGGCCGGCTCGAGCCAGGTCGGATGCCCGGGGCAATCGTCGTAGCCGAATCCGTCGATCGTCGCCGAGAAGATCTCGATCCGGCCGCTCGGCGTGCCGAGGGCCATGCGCTCGGGGTCGGCGCGGAACTGCTTGAACAGCACCAGATCGTCGTCGACCCCGGGCAGCTCGAGGAACCCGGCCGCCCAGAACTCGTCGAACGCTGGCGCCGAGCCGCCGTCATCGGCGACTCGCGCGCGCCAGCCGTCGTAGAGGTGCCGCAGCCAGGCCATCTCGTCCCGGCCCTCGGTGAACCGCTCGGCGACGCCGAGGGCCGCCGCGAGGTCGGCGAAGATGGCGAAGTCGCTCCGCGCCTCGCCCCAGGGCGCGACGGCCTGGCGCATGGCGACCAGGCACGTGTCGTTGGGGGAGCCGCCGATGTCGTTGCGCTCGAGCGTCATCGTCGCCGGCAGCACGACGTCCGCGTGGCGGGCCATCGGCGTCCAGAACGCGTCGTGGACGACGATCGTCTCCGGCCGGGCGAGCGCCCGGCGCAGGCGCGCGAGGTCCTGATGATGGTGAAAAGGGTTGCCGCCGCACCAGTAGACCAGCCGGATGTCCGGATAGGCGAGCCGCCGGCCGTCGAAGTCGAACGGCTCGCCCGGGCGCAGCAGCATGTCCGCCACCCGCGCGAACGGGATGAAGGCGTCGACGGGGTTGCGTCCCTGCGCCAGCGTGGGCGGGCCGACGCGCAGGGGCGCGCGGCCGATGTACCCGAGCGAGCCGTAGCCCTGGCCGAAGCCGCCGCCCGGCAGCCCGATCTGGCCGAGCATCGCCGCCAGCGTCACCGCCAGCCACGGCGCCTGCTCGCCGTGCTCGACGCGCTGGAGCGCGTAGTTCACGTTGATCAGCGTCCGCCGGGCGGCCATCCGCCGCGCGAGCCCGCGGATGGTCGCCGCGGGGATCTCGGAGAGCCGCGCGGCCCACTCCGGCGTCTTCGGACAGCCGTCCGCCGTGCCGAGCACGTAGCTGGCGAAGCGCTCGAACCCGACGCAGTAGCGCGTGAGGAATGCGCGGTCGTGCAGCCCTTCGTCGACGAGCACGTGCGCGAGGGCGAGCATCACGGCGACGTCGCTGCCCGGCACGATCGACAGCCACTCGGCGCCGACGAACTCGGGCAGGTCGTCGCGTAGCGGGCTCAGCAGCACGAACTCGGCGCCGCGGTCGCGCGCCGCGCGCAGGTGGTCGCGGGCCGGGTGCCGGCTGGCGCCGCCGGGGCTCACCATCGTGTTCTTGATCGGGATTCCGCCGAAGCAGACGAAGAGCTCCGTGTGCCGCTCGAGCACCGACCAGGCCGTCGCCCGGTCCAGGAACTCGCGCATCGAGCCGACCACGTGCGGCATGATCACTGACTGCGCGCCGTTGCTGTACGTGTGCTCGCCCCGGACGTAGCCGCCGAGGCAGTTGAGGAAGCGGTGGAGCTGGCTCTGCGCGTGGTGGAAGCGCCCGGCGCTGCTCCAGCCGTAGGAGCCGCCGTAGACGGAGGGGCCCCCGCGCTCGCCGTACACGCGCCGGAGCTCGCGCGCCAGCACGTCGGTCGCCGCCGCCCAGCTCACCGGCACGAACGGCTCGGCGCCCCGGCGCGCGGCCGGGCCGGGACCGCGATCGAGCCAACCGGCGCGGATCATCGGCTGCGCGATCCGGGCCCGATGCCGCAGGCTGTCCACGATGTTGCCGAGGAGCGGCGAGGGATCGGGATCGTGCCGGTAGGGGTGGATCGCGACGACCGTGCCGTCCGCGACCTCGGCCTCGAAGGCGCCCCAGTGGGACGAGTGCGACTGAAGCTCGCGCGCCATCTGACGCTCAGCCCGCCACGCGCTGGCGGCGCACGCGCGACTGCACGGCGACGACGCGGTCGGCTTCGAGCTCGATCTCGAGCTCGTGGTACTCGTCGTCCCAGTGGCGCACGGCGGCGAGCGGACCGAGCGCCAGGCGAGCGCTCGGCAACCGGCGCACGCCCCGGTAGACGAGTGTGCGACGCGCGGCGGAACCGCGGCGATGCTGCTCCTCGTCGGGCCGGCCGCAGAGGCCGATGACCTCGGCCTCGCTCGTGCTACCGGGCGTGATCCGGTCGGCGAGCGCCCGGGGCAGGG
>JBGPZN010000086.1:0-10221 GCA_041493815.1 Methylomirabilia bacterium | reverse complement strand
CGCCCCGCTGTCGCGGTCGAGGCGCAGGCCGATCGTGGCCATGCGGTCCACGCGCGCCGGCGCCACCAGCAGGCCCAGCGCGGAGGCCACGCCGGCCGCTGGCGGGCAGATCACCTGGCGCAGGCCGAGCTTGCGCGCGACCTCGTAGGCGTGGACGGGACCGGCGCCGCCGGTGCACAGCAGCGCGTAGTCGCGCGGATCTCGGCCGCGCTCGGCGATGTGCACGCGCGCCGCGCCCGCCATGTTCTCGTTGACCACGTCGTGAATGCCCCACGCGGTCTCGATCGGCGACAACCCCACGCGCTCGGCCAGCCGCTCCAGCGCCGCGCGCGCCGCCGCCATGTCCACGCTCACCTCGCCGCCCGCGAAGTAGCCGGGGTTCAGGTAGCCGAGCAGGAAGTCGGCGTCGGTCACCGTCGGCTCGGTGCCGCCGAGCCCGTACGCCGCCGGGCCCGGCTGCGAGCCGGCGCTGCGAGGTCCCACCTTCAGCAGGCCGATCTCGTCCACGTGGGCGATCGACCCGCCGCCGGCGCCGATCTCGATCAGCTCGATGGTCGAGATGCGGATGGGCAGCCCGCTGCCCTCGAGGAAGCGCTTCTGGCGCGCGGCCTCGAAGGCGTACGCGGTCAGCGGCTCGCCGCCGTCGACCAGCGAGAGCTTGGCGGTGGTGCCGCCCATGTCGAACGCCAGCAGGTTGCCCTGGCTGTCCTCACGCCCGAAGAAGGCCGCGGCCAGGGCACCGGCGGCCGGCCCCGACTCCAGCATCTGCACCGGTGTGCGCTCGGCCTCGGCCACGTGGGTGAGGCCGCCGCTGGAGAGCATGAGCAGGAGCGGGGCCGGGATGCCGAGCTCGGCCACGCGGCCGGCCATCGCCGCCAGGTACTGGCGGGCCAGCGGCTTGATGAAGGCGTTGGCCACGGTGGTGGACGCGCGCTCGTACTCGCGGATCTCCGGCGCTACCTCGTGCGAGGTCGTCACCGCGATCTTCGGATGGCGGCGGGCGAGGAGCGCGGCCGCCTGCGCCTCGTGGCGGGGATTGGCGTAGGCGTGCAGGAAGACGATGGCGATCGACGTCACGCCGGCCTCGGCGAGCCGCCGGGCCTGGGCGGTGAGCTGCCGCGCGTCGAGCGCCTTCATGATCGAGCCGTCGGCGCGGGTCCGCTCGGCGACCTCCAGCCGCAGATCGCGCGGCACCAGCGGCTCCGGCTTGACGATGTTGAGGTCGTACAGCTCGAACTTGCGCTCGCGCCCGATCTCCAGCGTGTCGGCGAAGCCGGCGGTCGTGAGCAGCCCGGTGACGGCGCCCCGCCGCTCGATCAGCGCGTTGGTGAAGAGCGTGGTGGCGTGCACGACGCGCGTGAACCCGGCGGGCGGAACCCGCTCGCGTCCGAGCAGCGCGGCGACGCCGGCGGCCACCGCGCGGGCGGGATCGTCGTGCGTGGTGAGGACCTTGCGGTTGAGCTGGCGGCCACGGGCGTGGTCGTAGACCACGATGTCGGTGAAGGTCCCGCCGATGTCGATGCCGAGCGAGTAGCTCACGGCCCGCACAGTAGGGCGGGCGCGGAACGAAATCAAGCGACCCGCGGCGCGCTGACGCGCGCGGGGCGCGTCAGCCGCGCAGCGTCAGGGTCGGCACGGCGGCCGCGCGCGACACCTGCTCGGCGATGTCGGGCGCCAGCGCGCTACGCAGGCGACCGTGCCGGCCAGCGCCGAGCGCGATGAGATCGGCCTCGAATGCCTCGGCCTCGAGTGCGATCTCCTCGACCGGCTCGCCGAAGCGCACGACCGACTCGACGGGCACGCCCGTCAGCGCGGTCTCCAGCCGGTGCAGATCGTCCAGCCCCTCGGCCGTCAGGCGCGCCATCTCCTGATCGGCGTACGCCACGGTCCGGCCGTGGGCCCCGACCACGCGCTCGGGGATCGGGAACACGCGCAGCAGCCGCACCGTCGAGCCGGCGTCGCGGGCCAGCGCCGCGACGACGGGGACGATCGCTTCGCTGCGCTCACGCGTGTCGATGGGAGCGAGAATTCGTTTCGCCATGGTTGTTCTCCTCGTGAATTGCGATGGCGCCATGGCGAGACGGGATTCCGGGGGCGATGGATGAATCCCTCGGGCGGGCCCACGCATCCTAGAGGCAGGACACATGAGAGAAGGCCAGGATCCGATGCGACTGTTCTACTTGATCGTGACGCTGCTGCTGTTGTTCTCGCTCGGGCTGCTCGAGGTCGTCGCCGCCCGCAGCGTGCCGATGACCACCCTCGGGCCCTAGGGCTGCGCCTCGTCGCCGTCGCCCTGGGCGTCCGTCAGCAGCTGCCAGTCGTCGACACCCTCGGTGGCCGGGCGCTGCTTGGGCTGCGTGGCAATGACCCGCCCGCGGCTCGGTGAGAACCACTCCCACTGCCCGGCGGGCGCCCCCGGCTCCTGAGAGGTCCCCATCTCGGGCCCCGCGGCGCCCTCGGTGGCCCGCTCGGCTTTCCGGGCGCGCTTGGCTTCCTGACGCGAGCGTTGAATTGCCTCGCGCTGCCGACGATCGAATCCGTAGTTCCTTCGACGTGCCATGTCGCTCCCGACGGATACATCGATTCGAGCGGTTGACGAGACCGGGTTTCGAGGGCGAGAGCACCATACCCCGGCCCCGCCGGCCACGCAAGCGTACATGGTGCGCTGACCTCGCCGCCTGGGCAAAGATTTTCCACGCCGACACCTGTATCATGGCGGCCGATGGACATCGGGTGCCACCTTCCCACCCAGGGGCCGCTCGCCACCGGCGAGGCGCTGACGACGTTCGCGCGCGAGGCGGACCGGCGCGGCATCGCCTCGCTGTGGGTGAGCGACCACGTCATCTTCCCGCGGACGGCGACCGGCAGCTACCCGGGCGGGCGCTTTCCGCATCCGCCTGACAAGCCGTACCTGGAGCCGGTCGTTGCCCTGGCCGCCGCCGCCGTCTGCACGACGCGCGCGCGCCTGGGCGCCTCGGTGTTCATCCTCGGGCACCGCCACCCGGTGGTGATGGCCAAGATGCTCACCTCCATCGACGCGCTCTCCAACGGCCGGCTGATCTGCGGTGTGGGCGTGGGCTGGTGGAAGGAGGAGCTGGAGATCCTGGGCGTGCCGTTCAACCGGCGCGGCCGCCAGGCCGACGAGATCCTCAAGGTCTTCACGACGCTGTGGTCGGACGCCCACCCGTCGTTCGAGGGCGAGTTCTTCCGCTTCCGCGACATCGGCTTCGCGCCCAAGCCCGTGCAGAAGCCGCGTCCGCCCATCTGGGTCGGCGGCGACAGCCCCGGCGCCTTCCGGCGCGTCGCCACGCTGGGCGACGGCTGGCACGCGACCTCGAAGACGCCCACCGAGTTTCGCGAGGCCCTGCCGCGCTTGCGCGCGGCGGCCGACAAGGCGGGCCGGGCGTTCGACACCATCGAGCTGTCGCTGCGCTACACGCTGCGCGATGACCTGCTCGCGAAGGGCACGCAAGCGGTCGTCGACACCCTGGTCGAGTACAAGGGCCTCGGCCTGAGCCACCTCCTGCTCGAGTTCCGCCGCGACGACCTGGGGAGAATGCTGGAGATCCTCGACCTCGTGACCAGCGCCGTTCGGCCCGCCGTCGATCGCGCCTGACCCGCGGAGACCACCATGGCCACCATCGCGCCGAAGCTCACGCAGGTCGTCTCCGGCCTGCGCTTCCCCGAGGGCCCGGTGGCGATGCCGGACGGCTCGGTGATCCTGGTCGAGATCGAGCGCCGCGCGCTCTCGCGCGTGACGCCCGACGGCAAGGTGCAGGTGATCGCCACGCTGGGCGGCGGTCCCAACGGTGCCGCGCTGGGGCCCGGCGGCAAGATCTACGTCACCAACAACGGCGGGCTGAAGTTCGTCGAGCGCCCCGGGCGGCTCTTCCCGGTCGGGCAGGCCGACGACTACCGGACGGGCAGCATCCAGGTGGTCGATCCCGTGACCGGCAAGTTCGAGACGCTGTACGACTCGTGCGACGGGCGCCGGCTGTGCGGTCCCAACGACCTCGTGTTCGACCGCGCCGGCGGCTTCTGGTTCACCGACCTCGGCAAGACGCGCGAGCGCGATTCGGACCGCGGCGCCGTCTACTACGCCAAGGCCGACGGCTCGTCGATCACCGAGGCGATCTTCCCGCTCGAGCGACCCAACGGCATCGGCCTGTCGCCCGACGAGCGAACGCTCTACGTGGTCGAGACGCCGACGGCACGCTGCTGGTCGTTCACGCTCTCCGGCCCGGGGGAGATCGAGTCGGCCAACGGCACCTACCGCGGCGAGAAGGGGCGCGTGGTGGCCGGTCTCGGCGGCTACCAGATGTTCGACTCGCTGGCCGTGGACGGCGAGGGACACATCTGCGTGGCCACGCTGATCACCGGCGCCGTCAGCGACATCTGGCCCGACGGCAGCCGCGTCGACCAGTACACGCTGCCCGACATGATGGTGACCAACGTCTGCTTCGGCGGCCGCGACCTGCGCACCGCCTTCGCGACGCTGTCGATGGGCGGCACGCTGGTGTCGTTCGAATGGCCGCGTCCCGGGCTACCGCTGAACTACCTCAACGTCTAGGAGACCTCCATGCTGGCGATGTGGGTGAAGGTGCGCGTCAAGGCGGGTGAGCGCGACCGATTCTTGAAAGCGATCGAGGTCGACGCGCTCGGCTCCGAAAAGGACGAGGCGAACTGCTATCGATTCAACGTGCTGCAGGACGCGAGCGACGCCAACGTTTACTACTTCTACGAGGTGTACGAGAACGAGGCGGCGCTGGAGAAGCATCGCGCCATGCCGCACTACGCGGTGTGGCGGGCGGCGGCGGACACGCTGGACGGGCCGGCCGAGCCGACGAAGTGCCGCACCGTGTTCCCGAGCGCGTCGACGTACTGGACGACGAAGCGCTAGGTTCGGTCGTCGCGCGATGGGGCGCGGCGCGGAGCGGGTCCCGGAAAGCCACCCCGCTCCCCACCGCGCCCGGTCTTTCCCCCCGGTGCGACTAGTTCCGGTACGACGGGTCCGTGCGGTCGAGGCGGCGCAGCAGGCCCGGCCACACGAGCTGGGCGGCGCTGCGGCGTGGGGCGCCGCCGCCCTGCATCGTCGCGTAAGACGCGTCGAGGACTTCCTTGCTGACGTGCGTGAGCTCGCCGCCGCCCGCCTGGGCGCGGACCTGGATCTCGCACGACCTTTCCAGGTAGTACATCCGCGTGAACGCCTCGGCGACGGTCTCGCCGACGGTCAGCAGCCCGTGATTTTTCAGGATCAGGTGGACGTTGCGGCCGAGGTCGGCGACCAGGCGCGGCTTCTCGTCGTCGCGCGTGGCGGGGCCCTCGAAGTCGTGGTAGCCGAGGCTGCCGAGGACGGCCATCGAGTGCTGCGATAGCGGCAGCAGGCCGCCGTGCTGGGCGGAGACGGCCACGCCGTTCACGGTGTGGGTGTGGAGCACGCACTTGGCGTCGTGGTTGGCCGCGTGGATGGCGCTGTGGATGACGAAGCCGGCTGCGTTCACCGGGAAGGGTGACTCGCCGATTTTCTTGCCCTCGAGGTCGATCTTCACCAGGCTCGAGGCGGTGATCTCGTCGAAGAAGAGTCCGTACGGGTTGATGAGGAACTGGTCCTCGGTGCCGGGCACGCGCGCGCTGATGTGCGTGAAGACCAGGTCCTCCCAGCCGAAGCGCGCCACCAGCCGGTAGCTGGCGGCGAGGTCGACGCGCACCGCCCACTCTTCGGGCGAGACCTTGTCCTTGAGCGACGGGATGTCCAGGGTGCCGGTCATCATTTCGAGCGGTCTCCTCGTTAGCGGAGGTTGTACAGCTTCGACACGTTGTCGTGGGTGATCTTGCGGCGCACGTGGTCGGGCAGGCCGCCCAGGTTCTTCTCGAGGATGCGGCGCGAGTCCGGCCACAGGCAGTCCGGGTGCGGATAGTCGGCGCCCCAGATGATGTTGTCCTCGCCGATCAGCGGAATGATCGGCTCGATGTACTGATCCTGCTGGTACGTCACGTAGCCCTGGCGGCGGAAGTAGTCGCTCGGCTTCAGCGAGAACCCGAGCGCCCGCGCCCGGTCGTGATACTCGGTGTCGAGGCGGTCGAAGACGTACGGCAGCCACGTCACGCCGGACTCGCCCAGCACGAAGTTGAAGTCCGGGTACTTCTCGCAGGCGCCCGAGGCGAGCATCGACACCAGCACCTCCATGGTGTCGAGCTGGAACAGCGCCGAGCGCACGAGCCGGTACTGCGTGAAGTACTCCTTCTCCATCTGTGGATTGTCGGGCGCGCGCAGCGCCTTGAACCCGGTGGAGTGGAACGAGACCGGGAACCGGCACTCGGCGGCGGCCTCCCACAGCGGGTACCAGGCGTGGTGATAGAGCGGCAGGCTCATGCGCTTGAACGCGAGATCGCCGCCGCGCAGTCCCATCTTCGCGCAGCGCCGCACCTCGGCCGCGGCCACGAGCGGGTCGTTGTTGGGGATGATCGCCAGCGGGAAGACCCGGTTGGGGTCGGAGCGCTTGGCGAAGTCGGCCGCCCAGTCGTTGTAGATGCCGTCGCACCAGGCGCGCAAGCCCCCGTCGGCGATCATCTCGTTGATCATCAGGCAGCCGTAGATGATCTCCTTGTCGAGCCCGTCGCGGTCGAGATCGGCCAGCCTCAACTCGGGGGTAGTGGGCCGAGGCTTGGCGCCCGGTCGGTAGTCCCACTCGAAGCCGGCATCGCGCATCTCGTCGATGTGAGTGAAGCTGCCCTTGGTGTAGGGCAGGAAGCCGGGGCCCACGCCGTTCCACATGCCCTTGTCGACGGCCTCGACGAACCAGTGCAGGCCGTCTTCCAGCTCCTCGGTGCGCGGCGCCAGCAGCTTCCACTTGCCGGGCGCCTGCGCCGACCACAGATCCGCCGGGCAGTAGGTGAGGTCGATGTGGTTGTCACCGGAGATCAGACTGTCCTGCTGCATGGCGGGCTCCTTTGTCAGCGGATGGTACCTCCGAAGCCGGCCCGGCGGCCAGCAGTCAATTTCAGCTGGCGCCGAGTGCGGTGATGAGCCAGGCGCCCAGCACGATCAGCAGGGTGCCGGCGACCACGCGGGCGTTGAGCGCCTCGATGCCGCGCAGGAAGATGACCGAGAGAAAGAGCACGAAGATCGGCGTGACGTTCTGCAGCGGCGCCACCACGCTCACCGCGCCCATGGTGAGCGCCACCACGACCAGGAACACCGACACGTTCTCGGCCACGCCCGCTGCGACGAAGTACACGAGGCTGCGCCCCCGGCAGGCCATCGCGCCGCCCTGGCCGGTCGCCAGCAGGAACGACGTGAAGGCGACGAACGCCGTCGTGACGTTGACGGCGGTGCCGGGCACCGCGCCGATGCCGCTCAGCCCGACCTTCCGGAGGATGGCGACGACGCCGAAGCAGGCCGCCGACAGTGTCGGCAGCAGGAGTTGGGCCGGCCGCAGCCCCAGGCGCTGGCCGCCGGTCGAGAGCAGCGTCGAGCCGATCACGATGACGAACGTGCCGATCACGATCGGCGCCGTGAGCCGCTCGCCCAGGAGCAGGATCGCCAGGCCGGAGGACACGAGCGGCGTGACGTTCATGAAGCCCGCGGTGATCGAGGCGCCGACGATCTCGATGCTGAAGAATCGCAAGAGGCGTCCGGCCACGGTGCCGATCAGGCCGGCCAGGACGAACAGCATCAACGCCTGCGGGGTCGGGTGCCCGAGCCCGCCGGTGAACAGCACGGCGATCCAGAGACAGATGGTGCCGACGACGAGGTTGATCCAGAACCCCGTGTAGGCGGAGTGACGGACGAGCCCGTGGCGAATGAGGATCGTCGCGGCCGCCGAGAGCAAGGCGCTGGTCAGCGCGAGAGCCGAAACCGACACGACGGGCGATGCTACCATCCCTACGGTCAAGGAGGCGTCGAGATGCCAGAGGACACCGCGATCGAGACGCAGGCCACCGAGCTGCTCCGCACGCTGATCCGCAACGGCTGCGTCAACACCGGCGAGGCCGCCTCGGGCCACGAGGACCGCAGCGTGGACGCGCTGGAGGACTTCTTCGCGGGCTCCGGCCTCTCCTGCGAGCGCTACACCTCCGAGCCCGGCCGCATGAGCCTCATCACCCGCATCGAGGGCCGCGACCCCAAGGCGCCGACGCTGCTGCTCATGGGCCACACCGACGTGGTGCCGGTGAACGCGTCCGGCTGGAAGCGCGATCCCTTCGCCGCCGAGCTGGTGGACGGCATCGTGTGGGGCCGCGGCGCCATCGACATGCTGAACCTGACTTCGACGATGGCCGTGGCGACGCGGCGGCTGGCCACGAGCGGCTGGCGCCCGCGCGGCACGCTGATCTACCTGGCCGTGGCCGACGAGGAGGCGGGCGGCTTTCTCGGCGCCGGCCATCTCGTCGAGCATCACGCCGACGCCGTGAAGTGCGACTACGTCATCACCGAGAGCGGCGGCGTGCCGATCCCGACCAAGTCCGGCCACACGCTCAAGGTCACGGTGGGCGAGAAGGGCGGCAACTGGCGCCGCCTGATCGTGCACGGCACGCCCGGCCACGGCTCGCGGCCGTTCAAGACTGACAACGCGCTCGTCACCGCCGCCAAGGTCGTGCAGCGCCTGGCCGAGTATCGGCCGAAGGCGCGCATCCTCGACGCCTGGCGCGGCTACGTGGAGGCGCTGCAGCTGGAGCCGGGGCTCACCGAGGCGCTCACCGATCCCGACCGCGTGTACGACGCCGTGTGCGATCTGGACAACCTCGCCCTGGCCCGCGAGGCCCACGCCTGCACGCACACGACGTTCTCGCCCAACATCGCCCACGGCGGCACCAAGGTGAACGTGATTCCCGACCGCGTGGACCTCGACGTCGACATCCGCTCGCTGCCCGGCATCGAGCAGCACGAGGTGGAGGCGATGATCAAGGAAGCGCTCGGCGACCTGGCGTCGCGCGTGACGATCGAGACCCCGCCCAATCGCAAGAGCGGCGGCAGCGTGTCGCCGACCGACACGCCGCTGATCGCGGCCATCTCGCGCGTGGCGAAGCGGATGATGCCGGACAGCAGGGTGGTCCCCGCGATCACGACCGGTGGCACCGACGCGAAGTTCTTCCGCTGGAAGGGCATCCCGTCGTACGGCTTCGGCCTGCA
Organism: Methylomirabilia bacterium; assembly: GCA_041493815.1. Classification (GTDB taxonomy): domain Bacteria; phylum Methylomirabilota; class Methylomirabilia; order Rokubacteriales; family CSP1-6; genus AR5. The sequence goes on along the minus strand of JBGPZN010000086.1, from coordinate 1,091 downwards.
CTCGCTGCGGATCCCGTACACCCAGTACCCGGTGATGTTCCACGGCCACAACGAGCGGGTGGACACCGAGAGCCTGAAGCTGTCGGCGATCATGTGGGAGGCGCTCTGCCGCGACTTCCTCGGCTAACAGCCGGGTGGGGCATCGTCGCCGCGGGCTTCCTGACCTTCGCGGTGTCGGCCGGGCTGATGCATTCCTACCCGGTGTTCTTCGTCGCTTTCCTGGCCGAGTTCGGCTGGAGCCGGGCGCGGGCCTCGGTCGCCTATTCCGTGTCGCAGCTCCTCACCGGCGCCAGCTCGCCGGTGGTCGGCGCGCTCGTCGATCGCGTCGGCCCCCGGAGGCTCGTGCTCCTGGGTGGCATCGTGCTGGCGCTGGGCCTCGCCCTGAGCGCGCGGGTGTCGGCGCTGTGGCACCTGATCGTGCTCTACGGCGTCGTCATGACGGTCGGCGCCAACTGCCTTGGCCTCGTCGTGCTGACGCCCCTCGTCGCGCGGCGCTTCGTGCAAAAGCGTGGGCTCGTGCTGTCAATCGTGCAGGCGGCCAACGGCTTCGGCCGGGCCGGCTCGGTGCCGTTGGTCCAATTCCTGATCTCGACGGTGGGCTGGCGCCGGGCCTATCTCGGACTGGCCGCGGGGATGGCGATCGCGATCGTGCCCCTCGCGCAATCCTTTCGGGGCGGCGGGCTGCCCACGGGCGGGCGAACGTCTGCGGCCACCGGCGAGGCGCCGACTCGGCCGGGCACGACGGCCTCGCGGGACTGGACGCTGCGCGAGGCGATGGCGACCCCGCACTTCTGGCTGCTGTTCCTGGTGTATCTCCTCACCGGGCTCGGCAGCTTCTTCGTCTCGCTCCACCAGCTGGCGTTCGCGGCCGACGTGGGATTCGACACCCTGCACGCGGCGAGCATTCTCGGGATCGGTAGCTTCCTGTCCGTGGCCGGCACGATCTTCACCGGCACCATCTCGGACTACGTGGGCCGGGAGGTGTCGGCGATCTTCGCCTATGGCATCTCGATCATCGGCGTGATCGCCGCCCTCTTCATCTCGAGCCCCGATCAGACGTGGCTGCTCTGGATCCACGCCTGCTTCTTCGG
>JBGPZN010000202.1:0-6314 GCA_041493815.1 Methylomirabilia bacterium | reverse complement strand
CCGCCAGGTAGCAGGCGTCGTTGACGAGGTAGCGCGTCTCGAAGTTGTCGGAGCCGTCGATGACCAGATCGTAGTCCTTGATGACGTCCATCGCGTTGTCGACGGTGATGCGCATCGGCAGCGGGATCACGTTGACGTCGGGATTGAGCGCCTTCAGGGTTCGGGTTCCGGACTCGACCTTGGGCTTGCCGATATCGGCGGTCGTGTGCAGAACCTGTCGCTGCAAGTTCGTGATGTCGACGGTATCGCCGTCCATCAGCCCGAGCGTTCCGACCCCGGCCGCGGCCAGGTACAGCGCCGTCGGCGAGCCGAGGCCGCCGGCTCCGATGAGCAGCGCCTTGGAGCGCAGCAGGCGCCGCTGGCCCTTGTCGCCGACCTGGTTGAGCAGGAAGTGTCGGCTGTAGCGCTGGAGCTGGTCGGGAGTGAGCGGCTGATCCTTGACGGTCGGCAGCCCCGACTGCGCCCATTTTTGAAAGCCGCCTTGCAGATTTACGACGTTCTGATAGCCGAGCTCGTGCAGCGCCTTGGCGGCGAGCATGGAGCGCAGCCCCGTCTGGCAATAGAGCACGATCGGCGTCGTCGGATCGGTGACCGCGGTGCCGACGCGGAACTCGAGGAAGCCGCGGCTGATGTTGGCGGCGGCCTCGATGTGTCCGTCGCGAAACTCGTCGGGGTCGCGCACGTCGATCACGGTGAGGGGTTCGCCGGCGGCGAGGCGGCGCTGCAGGTCGGCCGGCCCCTGTTCGGGGATGACCTGCCGGGCCTCCGCCAGCATTTCCTTCAGAGTTTTCATCCCGCTGATGTTACCCCCATTCCCGGTCGACATTCAACCGACCCAGGGCGTTTCGCGGCCCGGCCCCGGCGGTTCGCGGGCCCGGAGAGCGGCTGCTATACTCGCCGAACTCGATGAGCGATATCAGAAAAGGCATCGTGCTCGCCGGCGGCGCCGGCACCCGGCTGTACCCCCTGACGCTGGCCGTAAGCAAGCAGCTCGTCCCCGTCTACAACAAGCCGATGATCTACTACCCCTTGTCTACGCTGATGCTGGCCGGCATCCGCGAGATTCTGGTGATCACCACGCTCCACGACCAGGCGAATTTCCGACGCCTGCTCGGCGACGGCCGCCAGCTCGGCCTCCGCATCGAGTACGCCGTGCAGCCGCAGGCGCAGGGGATCGCCCAGGCATTCCTGATCGGCCGTGACTTCATCGGCCGCGCTCCCGTCGCGCTCGCCCTCGGCGACAACCTCTTCTACGGCCACGGGCTCACCGAGTCGCTGCGCCGCGCCGCCGACCGGACCGACGGCGGGACGATCTTCGCGTACTGGGTGCGCGACCCCGAGCGCTACGGCGTCGTCGACTTCGACGCCGACGGCCGCGCGGTCGCCATCGAGGAGAAGCCTCCGCGGCCCCGCTCGTCGTGGGCGGTGACGGGGCTCTACTTCTACGACTCCCGCGTCGTCGACGTGGCCGCCCAGCTCACGCCCTCCGCCCGCGGCGAGCTGGAGATCACCGACGTCAACGCCGCCTACCTGCGCGAGGGCCGCCTGCACGTCGAGAAACTGGGCCGCGGCGTGGCCTGGCTCGACACCGGCACCCACGAGGCGCTGCTGCAGGCGGGCACGTTCATCCAGACGCTGGAGACGCGCCAGGGCCTGATGGTGGCGTGCCTCGAGGAGATCGCCTTCCGCATGGGCTGGATCGGCGCCGCCGACGTCGAACGCATCGCCGAGCCCATGCGCGACAACGCCTACGGCCAGTACCTCCTGCGCTTGCTGGCCGAGCCGTGACCGCGTGCTATTCTGCGGGCCAATGGATATCTCCCGCGACGCCAAGCGCGCGTTCCAGCTTCAAGCCTACGGCCCCGCCCTCACCATCGAGGGCGTCGCGCTGGTGCCGCTCGCGCGTCACGCCGACGACGGCGGCAGCCTGACCGAGCTGGCGCGGCTGACCGACGGCCGCGCCGAGGGGCTGGAGGGCTTCACCGTGCGCCAGGTCAACTACAGTGAGCTGGCGCCGGGCACGATCAAGGCGTTTCACCTGCACGTGCGCCAGACCGACGTGTGGTACGTGCCGCCCGGCGACCGCATGCTCATCGTGCTGCTCGATGCGCGGCAGGGATCGCGCACCGAGGGCGCCCGGATGCGCGTGGTGCTGGGCGACGGCGCCTCGCGGCTGCTGCGCATCCCGCCCGGCGTCGCCCACGGCGTGCGCAACATGGGCACGACGACGGGTCGCGTCATCTACTTCACCGACCTGCACTTCTCGGCCGAGCCGTCCTCGTGCGACGAGGGCCGCCTGCCGTGGGACTTCGCGGGCGCCGACGTGTGGGAGGTCACCCGCGGCTAGATGAAGTTGCTGGTGACGGGGGGCTCGGGCTTCATCGGCTCCAACTTCATCCGCGCGGTCCTGGCCGCCCATCCCGACGACAGCGTGGTCAACCTCGACAAGCTGACCTACGCCGGCAACCCCGCCAACCTGGCCGACGTCGAGCCCGACCCCCGCTACGCGTTCGTCCACGGCGACATCGGCGACGCCAAGCTCGTGCGCGACGTGGCGCGCGGGATGGACGCCATCGTGAACGTCGCCGCGCCCAGCCACGTCGACCGCTCGATCCTCGACCCCGACGAGTTCCTGCGCACGAACGTCCTCGGCGTCCACGTCCTGCTGGAGGCCGTGCGGGAGCTGCGCATCCCGCGGATGGTGCACGTCAGCACCGACGAGGTCTACGGCTCGATCGCCGAGGGGGCCGCCCGCGAGGACGCGCCGCTGCAGCCGTCCAATCCGTACTCGGCCGCCAAGGCCGGTGGCGACCTGCTGGCGCTGGCCAGCTGGCGCACGCACGGCGTGCCGGTGCTGATCACGCGCTCGTCGAACAACTTCGGCCCCTACCAGTACCCGGAGAAGCTCGTCCCGCTGTTCGTGACCAACGCGCTGGACGACCGCCCGCTGCCGCTCTACGGCGACGGCCGCCAGGTTCGCGACTGGCTCTACGTGCTCGACAACTGCGCGGCGATCGATCTGGTCCTGCGCCGCGGGCGCGAGGGCGAGGTCTACAACGTCGCCGGCGGCCACGAGGTGGCCAACGTCGCGCTCACGCGCGAGATCCTGCGCCTGGTCGGCAAGCCCGAGAGCCTCATCCAGCCGGTGACCGACCGTCCGGGCCACGACCGTCGCTACGCCCTGGACGCCGCCAAGCTGGAGCGGCTCGGCTGGGCGCCGCGCCATCCTTTCAGCGCCGCGCTGGAGTCCACCGTGCGCTGGTACTGCGAGCACGAGGCGTGGTGGCGGCCGCTGAAGTCCGGCGAGTTTCGCGCGTACTACGAGCGGCAGTACGGCCGGCGATGAGCCGGCCCCCCCAGGCGCGATGAGGGTCAGGGTCGCGGTGACGCTGGGCGTGGCGCTGCTGGTGCCCGTTTCGCTGGCGCTGGCGCGACCGGCCGCGCGGGACGCCCGGCCGCATCCCAACGACCTGCCGGCGGTGCCGTCCTACGTGCAGCGCGTCGAGCCCGCGCTCGTCGGGCTCCACGTCCAGGCGGCCGAGGACCGGCCCTCGTCGGCCCGGCTCGGCGCCCGGCGCTTCGGTACCGGCATCCTGTTCGACACGCGCGGCTACGCCGTGACCGTCAGCTACGTCGTGCTCGACGCCATCCGCATCGACGCCCACCTGCGTGACGGCCGCACGGCGCCGGCGCGGCTGGTGGGGCTCGACCTCGACACCGGCCTGGCGGTGGTGCGTCTGGAGGGCACGGGGCCGTGGCCGGCGGCCGAGCTGCGGCCCTCGGGCGATCTGCGCGTGGGGGCGGTCACCGGCACCGTGGGGGTGGACGAGGACGGCGACCTCGTGCACGTGACGACCACGCTGCAGTCCGTGCGCCGCTTCTCGGCGTTCTGGGAGTACATGCTCGACCGCGCGCTGATGCTGGAGCCGTCGATGTCGTCCTGGGGCGGCAGCGCCGCCGTCGACGAGCGCGGCCGCGTGGTCGGCATCGTGTCGCTGCGCCTGGGCGAGCCGCCCCACGTCAGCCTGGCCATCCCGGCCGAGAAGTTCCTCGCGGTCAAGGACGAGCTCGTGGCCTCCGGCCGCGTGGTGAGCCGCCGGCCCCGGCCCTGGATCGGCCTCTACACGGCGAGCCACCCCGGCCGTGTCATCGTCGACGGCTTCAACGAGGCCGGGCCCGCCCGCGCCGCCGGCTTTCGCCGCGGCGACCAGATCGTCGGCGTCGACGGCGTGAACGTCGCCTCCCAGGAGGAGTTCTACGAGCGGATGTGGCGGCGGCAGGCCGGCGACACCATCGAGGTCGCCGTGCGACGCGACGACCGCGTGCAGGTCATCAATGTGCGCTCCATCGACCGTCATCGCCTGTATCCGTGGCCCCGCTGAGTTAGACTCGGCCTCATGAAGGGCGCGGCCGACACGTACCAGGGACGCGGCCTCATCGCCGACCCGATCCACCAGTACATCGTCTACACGCGGCCCGGCGGGATCCCCGGCGAGGCGACCGAGCAGGACCTCATCGACACGCCGTGGGTGCAGCGCCTGCGCCGCGTCCCCCAGCTGCAATCCGCCCGCTGGGTGTTCCCGGCCGCCGAGCACAGCCGTTTCCAGCACTCGCTCGGCGCCATGCACCTGTCCGGCCGCTTCGCCCAGCAGCTCTACCCGTCGCTGCGCGCGGTCTTCGCCGACGCGCCGTCGGCCCCGCTGATCGAGGAGCTGCTGCGGATGGCCGGCCTGCTGCACGACGTCGGCCACGGCCCGTTCGGCCACTTCTTCGACGACAACTTTCTCGTGGACTACGACCTCACCCACGAGCTGCTCGGCCAGCGCATCATCCGCGAGGAGCTGGCCGACACGCTGCGCGGCCTGCGGCGCAGCCCCACGGGCGCCTTCGAGGCCGGCGAGTCGATCGATCCGGAATGGATCTGTTATCTGATGGGGAAAGCGTACACGCATCCGCTTGAGTCACATCCGAGATGGCTGCCGTTTCTGAAGCCGCTGCTGTCGGGTGTCTTCACCGCCGACAACATGGATTACGTGTTGCGCGACTCCTACATGTGCGGCATCGCGGTGGGCCCGATCGACGTGCAGCGGATCATGTACTACTCGTTCTTCTCCGAGAAGGGGCTGACGCTGAACCGGGCCGGGCTCGGCGCGTTCGTGATGTTCCTCAACGCACGGTTCTACATGTACACCAACGTCTACTACCACCGCACGACGCGCGGCATCGACCTGCACCTCAAGGAGATCTTCCGCGACACGATGCGGATCGCCTTCCCCTACGACCTGCGCAAGGATCTCCACCCGTACCTGCACCTCACCGAGTGGACGCTGCTGGAGGAGGTGGAGCGCTGGCACGACGCCGACGACCCCGAGCGGCGGGCGCTCGGCGCCGAGTGGCGCCACGTGCTCGACCGGCGATTGAAGTGGCGCATGGCCGGCGAAGAGGTACTCGACCAGTTCGAGGCGCGCAAGGGCCAGAGCTTCCTGAACTCCGACGAGGTCGAGAAGCGGGTGAAGAGCTTCCTGCCGGCCCGGCTGCGCGACGTCCCCTTCAAGATCGACATGGCGTTGCAGGACCCGCGCCCGCTCAACCCGCTCAAGATGGGCGACCGGCAGATCTACGTCTTCGACGCGGCGACCGGCTCGGTGTCCGAGGAGCCGCTCAGCGAGATCCTCAAGTACCTGCCCGGCAAGGTCGCCCAGTGCCGGATCTTCGCGACGAACCACGAGCACGACGCCGCCCTCGCCCTGGCCCTCAAGCGCGCGCTCAACGAAGAGCCGCCCTCGATCGTCACCAACGTCTGATGGCCGACGCCCCGCTGGCACCCGCCGAGGTCGCCGCGCTGCTGCCGGCCGCGGTCGCGCTGCTGCGCGCGGAGCTGGCGGCGGTGCCGGAGCGCATGCTGGCCTGGCACCCGGCGCCCGGCGAGTGGTGCGTGAAGGAGGTGCTCGGTCACCTCATCGAGGCCGACCGCCGCGGCTTCACGGGCCGCATCCGTCTCCTCCTGGCCGCCGACACTCCGGCGCTCGAGCGCTGGGATCCGCCCGAGGTCGCGCGCGCCCGCGGCGACTGCGCGAAGTCCGCCCTCGCGCTGCTCGACGAGCTGGCGGCCATGCGGCAGGAGGCCGCCGCCCTCGTGCGCGGCCTGCGCGAGGCCGACCTCGACCGCGGCGGCCGCCATCCCACGGTGGGCCTCCTGCGCGTGCGCGACCTGCTGCAGGAGTGGGTGCACCACGACCGCAACCACGTCCGCCAGGCGCTGGCCAACGTGCAGGCCTACGTCTGGCCCGCGATGGGCAACGCGCAGAAGTTCT
>JBGPZN010000489.1:0-2888 GCA_041493815.1 Methylomirabilia bacterium | reverse complement strand
CCAGTTGGGGTCCGCCCCGTTGATCGCCGTCTTGACCAGCGGGGAGTTGGCCACGCTGCGCGCCGCCAGCAGCGCGTCCCGCCGGCTGGCGGCGCCGCGAACGTTCACGGCCACCAGCTTGGTCGCACCCTCGCCGTCGGCGACCAGCATCTTGGCCAGCCGGGTCATCAGGGCTTCCACGCCGGCCGCAAACTGCCGCAGCCCCCGGCCGCCGACCTCCACCGGGCGATTCTCGGCCAGGCCGTTGGCGAGGACCGCGACCGTGTCGCTGGTGGACTGATCCGAATCCACCGTCACCCGGTTGAACGAGTGGTCGACCGCGCGCCGCACGACACCGGTCAGGGTGCCACGGGCCACCGCGGCGTCGGTCGCCACGAAGCAGAACATCGTCGCCAGGTGGGGCTCGAGCATGGCCACGCCCTTGGCGATGCCGCCCACGGTGACCGAGCGCCCGTTGACCTCCACGCGGAGCGCGGCCTCCTTGGGCCTGGTGTCGGTCGTCATGATCGCCTCGGCGGCGGCGCGACCGCCCTGGGGCGAGAGCGCCTTGGCCAGCTTCGGCAGGGCGGCGCGTACCCGGTCCATCGGCAGGGGCACGCCGATCACACCGGTGGCGGCGATCAGCACGTGGTTCGGCGGAATGCGCAGCAGGTCGGCCACGGTCTTCGTCATCTCGCGCGCGTCCTTGAGCCCGCGCTCGCCGGTGCAGACGTTCGCGCAGCCACTGGAGGCGAGGATGGCCTGGACGGCGCCGCTACGCGCGTGCTCCATGGAGACGAGCACGGGCGCGCCCTTCACCTGGTTGGAGGTGAACACCGCCGCCGAGCGGGCCGGCGTGGGTGAGTGAATCAGCGCGAGGTCCTTCTTGCCGCTCGCCTTGATCCCGGCCACGACCCCGCTGGCCAGGAAGCCGGGGACGGCCGTGATCCCGCCGTCGAGCCACTCGATATCAGCCATCCGGCTCAGGGATACACCGGGGGCGCGTCCAGCCCGGTGCGCTCGTTCCAGCCGAAGAGCACGTTGAGGTTCTGCACGCCGTTGGCCGAGCCCCCCTTGCCGAGGTTGTCGATCGCCGACACGCACACGGCGCGGCCGGTGCGCGGATCGGCCACCACGGTGACGTCGCAATAGTTCGAGCCCGTCACGTGGCGGGTGGTCGGGCGCTCGCCCTCACCCAGCACGCGGACGAACGACTCGCCCGCGTAAAAGTCGCGATAGACGCGCAGCAGATCGGCGGTCGCCAGCGCGCTCGCCAGCGGCACCGACGCGGTCGTCAGCAGACCCCGGTTGAGCGGCACCAGGTGCGGCGTGAAGCTCACCCGCACCGGCGTGCCCGCCAGCGCGGACAGCTCCTGCTCGATCTCCGGCGTGTGGCGATGGGAGGCGATCGCGTAGGCCTGGAGGTTCTCGTTCGCCTCGGTGTAGAGGTACATCGGATCGATCTTGCGGCCCTGGGCGCCGGCGCCGGTCACGCCCGACTTGCCGTCGATGACGATGCCGTCCAGACGGGCCAGGCCGTTCTTCACCAGCGGCGCCGTGGCCAGGATCGCGCCCATCGCATAGCAGCCGGGCGAGGCGACGAGCGAGGCGCCCGCGATCGCCTTGCGATGCAGCTCCGGCAAGCCGTACACCGCCTCGGCCAGCCCCGCCGGGTCGATGTGGGGCGCCTTGTACCACGTCACGTAGTCTTGAGGGTCGCGCAGCCGATAGTCGGCCGAGAGGTCGACGATCTTGCAGCCCCGCCCCCGCAGCACCGGGACCGCGCGCTGCGATTCCATGTGCGGCAGCGCCAGGAACACCACCTCGGCGACGTCGGCCAGCCAGCCGGCATCGAGATCGTGGAACGGCAGGTCGGTCAGCCCGCGCAGGTGCGGGTACGCCTGGGCCAGCGGCTCGCCGGCCCGTCGCTCCGAGGTGACGCCGGTGAGCGTCACGCGCGGATGGGTGAGCAGCAGACGCAGCAGCTCGGCGCCCATGTAGCCGCTGGCGCCGGCGACGGCAACGCGGATGCGGTCGAGGCTCGCCACGTCGCTCAGCGCTTGGAGTACTGGAACTTCTGCCGGGCGCCCGGCTGGCCGTACTTCTTGCGTTCACGCATGCGCGGGTCGCGCGTGAGCAGCCCTGCCTTCTTGAGCGGCGACCGCAGCTTTTCGTCGAAGCGCGCCAGCGCCCGGGCCAGCCCGTGACGGACGGCGCCGGCCTGGCCGCTCGGCCCGCCGCCGACGACCGTGCACAACAGGTCGAACTGTCCCTCGGTGCTCGTCACCTGGAAGGGCTGGGAGATGATCATGCGCAGCGTCTCGCGCGGGAAGTAGTCCGCGAATTCCCGGCGATTGACCACCACGCGGCCCGAGCCGGGCCGGATCCACACGCGGGCCACCGACGTCTTGCGCCGTCCGGTGCCATAGAACCTGTCGAGCACGGTCGCCATCTAGCGCCCCTCCCCGCCGCGGAACATCGCCGGCAACGCCTGAGGCTGCTGGGCCTCGTGCGGATGCCCGGCGCCCCGGTAGACCTTCAGCTTCTTCGCCATCGCGCGTCCCAGCCGGTTCTTGGGCAGCATCCCCTGCACCGCCCACTCGATGACCCGCTCGGGATGCGACTTGACCATCTTCTCGAAGGGCACCTCGCGCAGTCCGCCGATGTAGCCGGAGTGCCAGCGATACATCTTGTCAGTCCGCTTGCGGCCGGTGACGTGGATCTTCTCGGCGTTGACCACGACGACATGATCGCCGACGTCCAGGTGCGGCGTGAACGTGCTCTTGTGCTTGCCGCGCAGGATCGACGCAACCCGGGTGGCCAGGCGCCCCAGCACCTGCCCATCGGCGTCGACGAGGAACCACTTCCGCTCGATCTCGTGCTCCTTCGGAACCGGCGTCGGCATCATG
>JBGPZN010000375.1:0-3860 GCA_041493815.1 Methylomirabilia bacterium | reverse complement strand
GCCTCGGCGCCGCCGTCGGCGTTGATGAAGTGCGCGAACGAAAAGCCCACGCCGAAGTGGGCGGCGAGGATCGCCGACTGGTCGCTCGAGCCGAGCAGCCAGACCTCGGGCACGGTCGGCCCCGTGGGCATCGCCAGTACCGCTCCGAAGCGATGTTCGGGGGGCAGATCACCGTTCAGGAAGCCCACAACGTCCGAGACCTTGCTGACGAAGTCGTCGACGCCGACGCCGCCCGGCCCGGCCAGCGCGCGGGCCGTGAGCTGATCGCTGCCGGGCGCCCGGCCGATGCCGAGGTCGATGCGGCCGGGATAGAGGGTCTCCAGCACCCGGAACGACTCCGCCACCTTGAGCGCGCTGTAGTGCTGGAGCATCACGCCCCCCGAGCCCACCCGGATGCCCGAGGTGATGGCCGCCACCTGGGGGATGAGAACCTCGGGGCTCGGCCCGGCCAGCGCCGGCGTGGAGTGGTGCTCGGCCAACCAGTAGCGGTGGTAGCCGAGCCGGTCGGCGGCGCGGGCGAGGTCGAGGGTCTCGCGAATGGCGTCGGCGGGCGTGGCGCCGCTGCGCACGGGGGACTGGTCGAGGGCGCCGAGACGAAGCATTGCCGCCTATGCTATCAAGGAGGCATGACGAGCGAGGATCTCGCGACCTTCATCGAGCGGCGGCGGCGGTTCGTCGAGGCGATCGGCGACGGGTTGGCCGTCGTCCCGGCGGCCCAGGAGACCGCGCGCAACAGCGACGTCAGCCACTCCTTCCGCCAGAACTCCGACTTCTTCTTCCTGACCGGCTTCGACGAGCCTGAGGCGGTGGCGCTGTTCAACCCCGCCCACGCCAAGGAGCGCTACGTCCTGTTCGTGCGGCCGCGCGACCGCGAGATGGAGATCTGGACGGGGCACCGGGCGGGCGTCGAGGGAGCAGTGGCGAACTACGGCGCCGACGCCGCCTACCCGGTCGACCAGCTCGACGCAAAGCTGCGCGAGTACGCGATCGAGCGGGCGACCGTCTACTACCGGCTCGGCAACGCGGCGTTCGACGGGCGCGTCATCCGGCTGATGGCGGAGCTGCGCGCCGCCCGCAGTCGCGGCTTCACCGCGCCCGTGCGCATCGAGGACCCCGGCCCGATCGTGCACGAGCTACGCCTGCGCCGCTCACCGGCCGAGCTGGCGCGCCAGCGCCGCGCGTGCCAGATCAGCCGCGACGCCCACGCCGAGGCCATGCGCTTCGCCCGGCCCGGCATGTACGAGTACCAGGTGCAGGCGGCGGTCGAGTTCGTCTTCCGCTCCGAGGGCTCGCCCCGAGACGCTTATCCCTCGATCGTCGCCTCCGGCGCCAACGCGTGCATCCTGCACTACGTCGAGAACCAGCGGCGGATGGAGGACGGCGATCTGCTGCTGATCGACGCCGGCTGCGAGTACGGCTACCACGCCAGCGACATCACCCGCACGTTCCCGGTCAACGGGCGCTTCACGGCGCCGCAGCGCGCGGTCTACGAGGTCGTGCTGCAGAGCCAGCTGGCGGCGATCGCCGCCGCCCGGCCGGGCGTGCGCTACGAGGTCATCCACGAGGCGGCCCGCCGGGTGATCGCCGAGGGGCTCGTCGACCTCAAGCTGCTCCCGCGCAGCGTCGCCGACTCGCTGGCGATGCACCACTACCGCGAGTTCTTCATGCACGGCACCGGCCACTGGCTCGGCATGGACGTGCACGACGTCGGCGACTACCGCGTGCGGCGCCAGTCGCGCGCGCTCGAGCCGGGCATGGTCTTCACCGTCGAGCCCGGCATCTATATCGACCCCGAGCGCGAGAGCGTCACGTTCCACCTGCGCGAGTACAACGAGGATGAAATGTGGGAGCGCCGCCTGCGCCTGGGCGTGGCCGCGGCCAAGACGCTCGAGGACGAGGAGAAGGCCAAGGCCCCGACCGTCACCCACCCGATTCCCAGGGAGTTCCGGGGCATCGGCATCCGCATCGAGGACGATATCCTCGTCACCGCCGGCGGGGTCGATAACCTCACGGCCGGCACGCCCAAGACCGTCGAGGAGGTCGAGCGCGCCTGCGCCGAGGCCCCCCGCCTGCCGCGCTGACTGGAGGCTCCGGCCGGGGCTTGCCTGTCGCTCCAAAGCGAAGCAAAATCATGGGACTCGACCCGAGGAGAGGATCAGCCATGAGAGAAGCTGTCGTCGTCGCCAGCTCACGCACGCCGCTCGCCAAGTCGCAGCGCGGCTCCTTCAACATCACGCGGCCGGACGACCTGGCCGGCCACGCGATCCGCGACGTGCTGGGCAAGGCGCCCCAGCTCGACCCCAAGGAGGTCGAGGACGTCATCCTCGGCTGCGGCCAGCCGCACGGCTCGCAGGGCCACAACATCGCGCGCGTGGCCGCCATCCGGGGGGGGCTACCGGTGACGGTGGCCGGCACGACCGTCAACCGCTTCTGCTCCTCGGGCCTGCAGGCGATCGCCATGGCCTCCCACCTGATCATCAACGAGGGCGTCGAGGCGGCGATCGGCGGCGGCGTGGAGTCGATCACCATGATGCAGCGTGACTCCAGCCCCAACCCGTGGGTGAAGGAGCACTATCCCGGCGTCTACATGGTCATGGGCGACACCGCCGAGGTCGTGGCCAAGCGTTACAAGGTCAGCCGGCAGGCGCAGGACGAGTACGCGCTCTCCAGCCAGCAGCGCACGGCCCGCGCCCAGCAGGAGGGCTTCTTCAAGGAAGAGCTGGCGCCGATGCAGGTCAAGCGCGCCGTCCTCGACAGGAAGACGGGCGAGAAGGTCGGCGAGGAGGACTACTACGTCGACAAGGACGAGTGCAACCGGGCCGACACGACGCTCGAAGCCCTGATGGCGCTGCCTCCGCACTTCGACAAGACGAGCGGCCAGGGGACGGTCACCGCCGGCAACTCCTCGCAGCTCTCCGACGGCGCCTCCGCCACGCTGGTGATGTCGCGCGCGCGCGCCGAGGCCCTCGGCATCCGGCCCAAGCTCGTGTTCCGCGGCTTCGCCATCGCCGGCTGCGAGCCGGACGAGATGGGCGTCGGCCCCGTGTTTGCGGTGCCCAAGCTCCTCAAGCGCCACGGCCTCAAGGTCGAGGACATCGACGTGTGGGAGCTGAACGAGGCGTTCGCCTCCCAGGTCGTCTACTGCCGCGACCGGCTCGGTCTGGATCCGGCCAAGCTGAACCGCAACGGCGGCTCGATCTCGATCGGACATCCGTTCGGCATGACCGGCTCGCGCATGGTCGGCACGCTCGCCAACGAGATGCTGCGCAGCAAGGCGCGCTACGGCGTCGTGACCATGTGCATCGGCGGCGGTCAGGGCGCGGCCGGGCTGTTCGAGGCGTGCCAGTAGCAGTGGGACTGAGCAGCAGCGAGCGCGCGGTGCTGATCCAGCGCTACGCCGATGGACCGAAGCGGCTGCGGGCGGCACTGGCGACGGTGCCGCCCGCCGCGCTTCAGTGGCGGCCCCGGCCGGGCGAGTGGTCGGCGCACGAGATCGTCTGCCATTGCGCCGACTCCGAGTCGCACGCCTCGCTGCGCATCCGCACGCTGGTCACCGAGCCGGCGCCGGTGATCGTGGGCTACGACCAGGAGGGCTGGGCGCAGGTCCTCGACTATCACGCCCATCCGTTGGACGCCGCGCTGGCGGTCGTGGACGCGGTGCGTGGCAGCACGGCGGCACTCCTCACCCGTCTGGGCGACGAGGCGTGGAGTCGCGCAGGCCGCCACACCGAGTCCGGGCCCTACACCGCCGAGGACTGGCTGCGGATCTACGCCGCGCACGTCCACGACCACGCTCAGCAGATCGACGGCAACGTCGCGCAGTGGCACGCCGCCCGCCGCTGACCACGCGTCAGCCCCCG
>JBGPZN010000280.1:0-4917 GCA_041493815.1 Methylomirabilia bacterium | reverse complement strand
CGCGACGTCAGCGCGAGGTCCGCCGCGAGGACCGCGTTGACCTTGGCCTCCAGCTCGACGCACATCGCCGCCGACAACCCCTCCAGCTTGAAGTCGATCCGCGAGTAGTCCACGCCGATCTGCACGCCGGTGATCCAGCCTCCGTAGTCCCGCAGCGCGGTCGTGTTGAGCACGTGTAAGACCGTGTGGTAGCGCGTGAGCGCCAACCGGCGCTCGCGATCCAGGCTCAGGTGCGCGCGCTGACCGACGATGTCCGGCGCCAGCCCGGTCGTCGCGACGTGCCACACCACGCCGCCCGGGTCCGCACGTGCGGAGACGATCTCGAGCGCGACACCGCCCTCCAGGCCGATCGTCCCCTGATCCGGTGGCTGGCCGCCGCCGCCGGGATAGAAGCACGTCCGGTCGCAGGCAAGGGAGTCCTCGCTCACCGCCACGACGGTGGCGTCGGCCTGAAAGCCGTGATCGTCGTCGAGGTACAGCCGCCTGGTGGGCTGCATGACGCGTCATCCTACTACCACCGTCCGTACGGGTGTTGCGGCCGGCCGGTGGCTCTGCTAGGGTTTGGCCGCTGTTCGCGCCCGGGTGCCCCGCTGGGGACCCCAGGGAAGGCGGTGCGAATCCGCCGCGACCCCGTCACTGTAATCGGGGACGAAACCCGCAACTGCCACTGGCCGTGAGGCTGGGAAGGCGCGGGGAGTAGGACGATCCGAGAGCCAGGAGACCTGCCCGAGCGCGCACTCATCACGACCGGTCTTCGCGGGAGGACCTGGCAACGGTGGCTTCGTCGCTCTTCATCGTCGGCGGCGCGCGCAGTGGCAAGAGCCGGTTCGCGATCTCCGGCCTGCCGGCGCGAGGCCGCGTCACGTTCGTCGCCACCGCCGAGGCGGGCGACGAGGAGATGGCCGCGCGCATCACGCGGCACCAGGCCGAGCGCTCACCGCACTGGACGACGCTGCCGGCGCCGCGCGAACTCGTGCCGCGCCTGACCGCGGCCCTGGGCGCCGCCGACACCGTCGTCGTCGACTGCCTCACGCTCTGGGTGTCGAACCTCGTGCTGCGGGGCGACGGCGACGAGGCGATCGTGAAGGAGGCCGAGGCACTGGCCACGCTGGTCGCCGCACCGGCGGCGGATCTTCGGATCGTCTCCAACGAGGTGGGGCTCGGCGTGCATCCGCCGACCGCCGAGGGCCTGCGCTTCCGCGACGTCCTCGGCCTCGTGAACCAGCGCGTGGCCGCCGCCGCCCACCGCGTGGTGCTGATGGTCGCCGGCTTGCCACACCTCATCAAGGACACGCCGCCCGGGAGGCCCTTCGATGCGCCTTCTCACGAAGCTCCGTGACGCGATCGGCGGCCGCCGCGAGGCCGCCGCCGCCGAGGCCCAGCGCCACCTCGACGCGCTGACCAAGCCGCCGGGCAGCCTCGGCCGCCTGGAGGAGCTCGCGGTGCGGATGGTCGCGCTCACCGGACGGGCGCCCAGCGTCGCCGCGCCGGTGATCTTCACGTTCGCCGCCGACCACGGGGTCGTGGCCGAGGGCGTGAGCGCGTATCCGCCGTCGGTGACCGCGCAGATGGTCGAGAACTTCCTGCGGGGGGGCGCCGCCGTGAACGTGCTGGCCCGCCAGGCCGGCGCCCGCGTCGTCGTCGCCGACTTCGGCGTGGCCACGCCGCTCGGTGCGCCGGCCGGCCTGGTGGTGCGCCGCATCGGCGCCGGCACGCAGAACATGGCGCTCGGTCCCGCGATGACGCGCGCGCAGGCGGTGGAGGCCGTCGAGGCCGGCGCCGCGCTGGTCGAGGAGGCGATCGCCCAGGGCGCGGACCTGATCGGCACCGGCGAGATGGGCATCGGCAACACGACGGCCGCGAGCGCGATCACCGCCGCGATCACCGGCGCGCCGGCGGACGCCGTCACCGGCCGTGGGACCGGTGTGGACGACGCGGGCCGCGCGCGCAAGGTCGCCGTCGTGCGCCGCGCGCTCGAGGTGAACGCACCCAACGCGGGCGACGGGCTCGACGTGCTGGCCAAGGTCGGCGGCTTCGAGATCGCCGGGCTCGTCGGCGTCATCCTGGCGGGCGCGGCGCATCGGGTGCCGATCGCGCTGGACGGCTTCATCGCCGGCGCCGCCGCGCTCGTCGCCGTCGCGCTGGCGCCCGACGCGCGGCACGCGCTCTTCGCCTCGCATCGCTCGGCCGAGCCGGGCCACGCGGTGGCCCTGCGTCACCTGGGGCTCGAGCCCTACCTCGCGCTCGACATGCGGCTGGGCGAGGGGACGGGGGCGGCGCTCTTCGTTCCGCTGGCGCGCGCCGCCGCCGCGATCTACGCGGAGATGGCGACGTTCAAGTCGGCCGGCGTCGACGGACCGGTATGAGCGCGCGCGCGCTGGCGGTGGTCGTCGCAGTGAGCGCGCTGCTGGCGTCGGCGCCGGCGGCCGCGCTCACGCTACGCGACATGCTCGGGCGCACCGTGACGCTGCCGCTTCCGCCGGCGCGCATCGTCTCGCTCGTGCCGAGCGTCACCGAGATCGTCTTCTCGCTCGGCGCCGAGGAGCGGCTGGTCGGTCGCACCGATTTCTGCGACTACCCGGCGGCGGTCCGCGGCAAACCCAGCGTGGGCGGCATGGTGAACCCGAACCTCGAGACGCTGGTCGCCCTCAAGCCCGACCTGGTGGTCGCCACCGACGAGGGCAACCGCGAGGAGACCGTCCGTCAGCTCGAGCGGCTGCGCATCCCGGTCTATCTGGTCCACGCCAACCGCATCGCCGAGACGGTCGATCTCATCGCGCGGGTCGGCGAGCTGACCGGGCACCAGGCCGACGTGTCGCGGCTGACCGGCGAGATGCAGCGGCGAATCGACGCCGTGCGGCGGGCGGTGGCGCCGTTCCCGCGGCCGCGCGTGCTGTACGTGCTGTGGCCGGAGCCGCTGATCGTTCCCGGCCGGGCGTCCATGCTGACCGAGCTCATCGAGATCGCGGGGGGCACGTCGATCACGGCGGGCGACGGCGACGCTTACCCGCGGTTCAGCCTGGAGCTTGCGGTGGCCCGCGCGCCCGAGGTGATCATCCTCGCCGATCACTCGACGGGGGCGTCCACCGCAGGCCGGGCCTCGCCCGAGAAGTGGCAGCGGCTGATCAGCGTGCCGGCCATCCGGGCCGGGCGACTGCACTCGGCCGATCTCTCGATCCTGCATCGATACGGCCCCCGCGTGCCGGACGGGCTGGAGACGCTGGCGCGCATGATCCATCCCGAGGCGTTCCGGTGAGCGCGGGGCGGCGGCTCGCGCTCACGCTCGGCGTGCTGGGGCTCGTGCTCGTCACGGTCGCCGCGCTCTCGCTCTTCGTCGGCAGTGCGGGTCTCTCGGCCTCCGCGGTGGCACGCGCCCTGGCCGGACGCGCGGGCGCCGAGTCGATCGAGTCGGTCGTGACGCTGCAGCTGCGGCTGCCGCGTGTGCTGGCGGCCGTGCTGGCTGGCGGGGCCCTGGCGGTGGCCGGCGTCGCCTTTCAGGGGCTCACGCGCAACCCGCTGGCCGAGCCGGCCGTCCTCGGCGTGTCGAGCGGCGCGGCCTTCGGCGTCGTCCTCGCCCAGGTCTTCGGCCTGGGACTGTCGGCGTTGCAGGCGCTCGGCGTGGCCGTGTTCGCGTTCGCCGGCGCGCTGCTGGCGGCGGGCTTCGTCTACCTGATCGCGGTGGTGCCCGGCGGACTGTCGATCCAGACGCTACTGCTGGCCGGCGTCATCGTCGGCATCTTCTTCACCTCGGCCATCACCGTGCTGATCTCCATCGTGGACTTCAACCGGCTGGGTGGCGTCGTGCACTGGCTGCTCGGCAACCTGGCGCCGATCCCGCCCGCCTCGCTGGCGCTGTTCGCGCTGCTGGCGCTGGCCGGGTTCTGGCTCATCTTGCGGAGCGCGCGGGAGCTGAACCTGCTGGCCCTCGGCGAGGAGGCGGCGGTGCAGCTCGGCGTCGACGCCGCGGGGCTCAAGCGGCGCGTGTTCGTGGCCGCCGCCTTGCTGACCGGCACCGTCGTGGCGTTCACGGGGCCGATCGGCTTCGTGGGGCTCGTGGTGCCGCACATGCTGCGCGGCCTGCTCGGCCAGGACAACCGACTGCTGGTGCCCACGGCGCTCGTGGGCGGCGGCATCTTCCTGCTCGCCGCCGACACGCTGGCCCGCAACGTGGTGGCCCCGGCCGAGCTCTCGGTCGGCGTCATCACGTCCTTCTGCGGCGCGCCGTTCTTCGTCTACCTGCTGCGCACGCGCTACCGGGCCAGCCTGTGACCTCGGATCGCCCCTCCGCCCAGCCACTGGTGGAGTTCGACGACGTCGCGTTCGCCTATCCCCAGCCCGAGCGTAGCCGCGCGGGCGGCTTCAGCCTGGACGGCGTGTCGTTCGCGATCGAGGCCGGCGAGGTGTTCGGCGTGATCGGCCCCAACAGCGCGGGCAAGACCACGCTGCTGCGCCTGCTCACGCGGGTGGTCGCGGCCGATCGCGGACAGGTGCGCCTGGACGGGCGTCCGATCCGGCATCTCGCCCACGCCGAGCTGGCCCGGCAGATCGCCGTGGTGCCGCAGGACGCGCCGCGACCGTTCCCGTTCTCGGTCGAGCAGCTCGTGCTGATGGGCCGCTATCCGCACTCCCCGGGGCGTTTCTTCGAGAGCGACGCCGATCGCACGCAGGCGAGGGCGGCCATGGAGGCCACCGGCGTGCTCCATCTGGCGGCGCTGCCGCTCGAGCAGCTCTCCGGCGGCGAGCGCCAGCGGGCCATGCTCGCGCGCGCGCTGGCCCAGCAGCCGCGGCTGCTCGTCCTCGACGAGCCGACCTCGCACCTCGACCTGCGCTACCAGGCCGAGACGGCCGCGCTGCTGCAGCGCGTGAACGGCGAGCGCGGCATGACGGTGCTGCTCGTCTCGCACGACCTCAACCTGG
>JBGPZN010000415.1:0-3535 GCA_041493815.1 Methylomirabilia bacterium | reverse complement strand
CGCTCGGCCTCGGCGCCGGGCCGGCGCTCGCCCAGCGCGGGGCGCCCAACAGCTTCGCGACCATCGTGCAGGCCGTGGCCCCGGCCGTGGTCACGATCGCCGCCGTCGTCGAGCCGAACACGGCACCCGCCGAGCTGCAGGACGACGAGGAGCCCGAGGAGGCCGGCCCCATCGGATCCGGCGTCATCATCGACCCCAAGGGCGTCGTGCTGACCAACGGGCACGTCGCCGATGCCGCGTCGATCGAGGTGGTCACGAGCGACGGGCGGCGCTACCGGCCGACCAGGATCGTCATCGATGGGCGCTCGGACCTCGCCGTGCTGGTCATCGGCGACGGAACCGCGGCGTTCCCCTTCGCGCGGCTGGCGGACTCCGATCGCGCTCGCGTGGGCGACTGGGTCGTGGCGATCGGCGCGCCCCACGGGCTGCAGACGACGGTGACGGCCGGCATCATCAGCGCGCGCGGTGGCGAGGGCGCTGGCCCCCTCGGGCCCGACTACATCCAGACGAGCGCGGTCCTGCGCTTCGGCAGCTCCGGCGGTCCGCTGGTGAACCTCGACGGTGAGATCGTGGGCATCAACACGGTCTTCGGCCTCGAGGCCGCCGGTCTCGCGTTCACCGTTCCCTCCAACATGGCGCGAGCGGTCGCCGCCCAGCTGCTGGAGAACGGCCGGGTGAGCCGGCCGTGGCTCGGCCTGGTGACGCAGGCCCTGACGCCCGAGCTGGCGCGCGGCCTGGCGCTCGGGACGTCGACCGGACTGCTCGTCTCCGACGTGCTTCCCGCCAGCCCGGGCGCCGCCGCCGGATTGCGCCCCGGTGAGCTCGTCATGACGCTCGACGCGCGCCGGCTGCTGGCTCGGATCGACCTCGCGCGCGCGCTCGCGCAGGCGCGGGCGGGGCAGGCGGTGACCCTGCAGGTGCGGCGGCGGGACGGTACCGTGCACACCCTGGCCGTCACGCTCGGCGAGGAGCGCGACGCGGCGCCGAGCTCGCTGACCACGTATCGCGTGCCCGAGCTGGGGTGCGTCGTGCGCAGTCTCACACCCGACCTCGGCGTGAGCATTGTGCGGGTGGACGCGCAGGCCGGCACCGACGGCTTGCGCCCCGGCGACATCGTGCGCGAGGTCAACAACGCCGGGGTGCGCACCCTCGCGGCCTTCGCGCGGCTCGTCGATCGCCTGCGCGCCGGTGACCACGTCGCGGTGCTCGTGCAGCGCGGGTCGCTGGCGACCTACGTCGCGCTGAAGGCCGGGGCCCGGTGACGGCCGCCGACGCCGGCTACATCCGATGGTTCCGCGACATCACGCTCGATGACGTGCCCCTGGTGGGCGGCAAGACCGCCTCGCTGGGAGAGCTGCATCGCGAACTGACGGGGGCGGGGCTTCGAGTGCCGGACGGCTTCGCGATCACGGCCGCGGCCTACATCGCGATCCTGGATGCCGACGGTGTTCGGGACCGCATCGCCCGGCTCCTGCACGGCATCGACGGTCGCGACGTCGCCGCGCTGGCGAGGGCGGGGGCGGCGATCCGTGCGCTCGTCGAGGCCGCCGTCTGGCCCGTCGAGCTCGACCGCGCCGTCGGGCAGGCGTACGCCGCGCTGGGCGACCGGGACGGAGGCGTCCCGGTCGCCGTGCGGTCGAGCGCGACGGCCGAGGACCTGCCCGAGGCGAGCTTCGCCGGGCAGCAGGAGACGTTCCTCGGCGTGCGCGGCACCGACGAGCTCGTGCAGGCGTGCCGGCGGTGCTTCGCCTCCCTGTTCACCGACCGGGCAATCGCCTATCGCATCGATCACGGCTTCGATCACCTCGCCGTCCGCCTGTCCATCGCCGTCCAGCACATGGTGCGCTCCGACCTCGGCGTCTCCGGCGTGATGTTCACGCTCGACCCCGACAGCGGCTTCGACGGCGTCGTCCTCATCGAGGCCAGCTACGGCCTCGGCGAGCCCATCGTCGGTGGTCGGGTCGATCCCGACTCGTTCTGGCTCTTCAAGCCGACGCTGGCCCGGGGGTCGGGCGCCATCCTCAAGCGCAGCGTGGGCTCCAAGACGTGGAAGCTCGTCCTCGGGCCGGACGGGCGGCCCCAGCGGGCCGAGGTGCCGGCCGCCGAGGCCGCCGTCATGAGCCTGCCGGACGCCGACGCGATCGAGCTGGCGCGGGCGGGGGTCGCGATCGAGGCGCACTACAGCCGGCGCCGCGGCGAGCCGACGCCGATGGACATCGAGTGGGCGAAGGACGGCACCGACGGGCGTCTGTGGATTCTACAGGCGCGACCGGAGACGGTGCACCGCGCGCGACGACCGAAGGCGGTCGACGTCTTCACGCTCGCGGCATCCGACGCCGTTCCCATCGTGACCGGCAAGGCCGTCGGCCAGAAAATCGGCGTGGGCCCGGCCCGGCTGGTCCGCACCCGGACCGATATGCAGGCCTTCCAGACCGGCGAGGTCCTCGTCGCCGCCATGACGGATCCCGACTGGGAGCCCGTGATGAAGCGCGCGGCCGCCATCGTGACGGATCGCGGCGGTCGCACGTGCCACGCGGCGATCGTCAGCCGGGAGCTCGGCGTGCCGTGCGTCGTGGGGACGGAGCGCGCGACATCGAGCCTCGTCGACGGCGAGGCGGTCACGGTCTCATGCGCGCAGGGCGAGACGGGCGTCGTGTACCGGGGCGCGCTCGCCTTCACGCGCCGGAGCGTCGACCTGGCCGGGATCCCACGGCCGGCCACCACCGTCATGCTCAACGTCGGCAATCCCGATCAGGCCTTCCGCCTGGCCGCGCTTCCGAACGACGGCGTGGGGCTGGCCCGCATCGAGTTCATCATCGCCAACGCCGTGCGCGCGCATCCGATGGCGCTCCTCCACCCGGATCGCGTGACGGACGCCGTGGTGCGCGCCGAGATCGACGCGCTGATCCGCGGACACGCCAGCGGCGGCGACTACTTCGTCGATCGGCTGGCCGAGGGGGTGGCCGTGATCGCAGCCGCCTTCCATCCCAAGGACGTGATCGTGCGGCTGTCCGACTTCAAGTCCAACGAGTACGCCGGGCTCCTCGGCGGCCGCGACTTCGAGCCGGTGGAAGAGAACCCGATGCTCGGGTTCCGCGGCGCCTACCGCTACGCCCATCCGCACTACCGGGAGGCGTTCGCGCTCGAGTGTCGGGCGATGCGCCGCGTGCGAGCCGACATGGGCCTGACGAACCTCAAGCTGATGGTCCCCTTCTGCCGCACGCCGGCCGAGGGCCGCCGGGTGGTGGAGCTGCTGGCCGAGCACGGGCTGCGGCGCGGCGAAGACGGGCTCGAGGTCTACGTGATGTGCGAGATCCCCTCCAACGTGATCCTGGCGGGGGAATTCGCGGAGGTCTTCGACGGCTTCTCGATCGGATCCAACGATCTCACGCAGCTCACGCTCGGCCTCGACCGGGACTCGGCGCTCGTCGCCCCCCTCTTCGACGAGCGGAACCCGGCGGTGCTGTCGCTGATCGCCGACGTGATCGCCCGCGCGCGGGCCTGCGGCCGGAAGATCGGCATCTGCGGGCAGGCG